>JAUNTR010000149.1 GCA_030538575.1 Cruoricaptor ignavus
ATTAGGGCAAATTATTACCCGAGAAATGCACAAACCCATTTCGCAATCTTGGGCAGAAATAGAAAAATGTGCCACGCTTTGCGATTATTACGCCAATATAGAAAATGTTTTGGAAGTAAAAAAAGTAGAAACAAATTTTGATATTTCGGAAATTCATTATGAAGCGTTAGGTGTTATTCTCGGGATTATGCCTTGGAATTTTCCGTTCTGGCAAGTTCTTAGATTTGCTGTTCCAACCATTTTGGCAGGAAATGTTGTAGTTGTAAAACACGCTTCTATTTGTGCAGAAAGTGGTGATGCGATAGAACAAATTTTCTCTGAAGCGGGTTTCCCAAAAGGTAT
Source organism: Cruoricaptor ignavus (assembly GCA_030538575.1). Taxonomy (GTDB): domain Bacteria; phylum Bacteroidota; class Bacteroidia; order Flavobacteriales; family Weeksellaceae; genus JAUNTR01. The sequence goes on from JAUNTR010000149.1 coordinate 343, forward strand.
TTTTACTCACCTGAAAGTGTCGCATAATGAAATAGAAAAAATGATTGCTAACCCGATTATAAAAGGAGTTTCATTGACGGGAAGCGAATCTGCCGGAAGAAAAATCGCAGAAATATCAGGCAGAAATCTGAAAAAATGTGTTTTGGAATTAGGAGGAAATGATGCCTTTATCGTTTTGGAAGATGCCGATTTGGATGCTTCTGCGAAAAGTGCTGCTCTCGCAAGGTTGCAAAATTGCGGACAAACTTGTGTTGCAGGGAAAAGGTTTATCATTCATTCTAAAATTTATGATGAGTTTTTAGAAAAGTTTTTAATTGAATATCAGAAATTTACACCTGAAAATCCTGATAGTGAATCTACAAAACTAAGCCAAATGGCAAGACCTGATTTGGCGAATGAACTTTCAAAACAATATCAAAAAGCATTGGATAATGGTGCGAAAATTTTGCTTCCTTTGGTAAGTGTCGGAGAAACCGCTTTTGAACCTGGATTGCTTCTGATGAACGACAAAAACCCAATTGCCGATGAAGAACTTTTCGGTCCGTTGGGAATGGTTTTTAAAGCAGAAAATGATGATGAGGTATTGCGTTTAGCCAACAAAACTAATTTTGGACTTGCCAATGCGGTATTTACCAAGGATAAAAAAAAAGCGATGTATTTTGCTAAAAACTTAGAAAGTGGTAGTGTTGCGATAAACCAAATATTCCGCTCGGATGTTCGGATGCCTTTTGGCGGAAGAAAAAACTCAGGATACGGAACCGAATTATCCTTGCAAGCTCTACACGAATTTACAATTCCTAAATCTATTATCGGGAGTTTGTAGAGAAAAAATATTCAAACTAAAAAGACACGAAATGTTTGTTTTCGTGTCTTTAATTTTGGTATTAATATCAACCTAAATGGTTGTTAATCTTAGTGTATTCGTTTTACCACTATCTTCCGCAGGTGTTGCGTTTAGATTAATTACAAAATCATTATCTTCCACATAACCCAAATCTTTTGTAATTTGGTTCACTTCAATAATGGTTTCGTCTGTGGAAGTTTTGTTATCATAATAATAGGCTCTAACTCCCCAAAGTAGGTTCAGCATTGGGATAATTCGCTTATTGGAACTGAAAATAATGATATGCGAATTTGGTCTATGCGCAGAAATTTGGAACGCCGTATAACCCGAGTGTGTAAGCGTTACAATAGCTTCCACAGCTGTGGTTTTTGCAATTCTTACCGCAGCAAGACAAATTCTATTGGTAATAAAACGGTCATCAATACAGTTAAACTCTTTTTCTATCGGAGCATTTTTGGCTCTGTAAAAATGGGTGTTTTCTATGTTTTTTACAATTTTCGTCATATTCTTTACCACTTCTACAGGATACTTTCCTACGGAAGTTTCACCCGAAAGCATTACGGCATCTGCACCATCTAATACGGAGTTGGCAACATCGTTCACTTCTGCTCTGGTAGGTGTTAGGCTACTAATCATAGTTTCCATCATCTGCGTAGCAATAATCACAGGTTTGGAATAAAACCTTGCTTTTTCCACCAAATTTTTCTGAATTGCAGGCACTTCCTCCATCGGAACTTCTACACCCAAATCTCCTCGGGCAACCATCAATCCATCGCATTCACGCAAGATTTCATCTATATTTTTTACACCTTCAGGTTTTTCTATCTTAGCGATAATTGGTGTTTTTTGGTTATTAGTTGGGTGGTTTTTTATAAGTTCTTTCAGGTCTTTTATATCTTGTGCATGGCGTACGAAAGAAAGGGCAATCCAATCCAATTGGATGTCCAACATAAAATTAGCATCTTGTATATCTTTCTCCGTAAGTGCAGGAAGCGAAACATTGGTATTTGGCAGGTTTACCCCTTTTTTAGAACTCAGCGGTCCACCTTGTATTGTTACGGCTTTTACGGTATCTTCCTCATTCGTTTCGGTAACTTGTAATACCAATTTACCATCATCAATTAGGATTCTTTCGCCAACTTTTACATCTCTTGGGAATTCTTTATAAGTCATAAAAACCTTTTTAGAATCTCCTTCTACATTTTCGTTGGTAAAGGTTAAAATATCACCTGGATTTAAGTAAGAGCCTTCTTTTACCACGCCAACTCTCAGTTTCGGACCTTGTAAATCTCCGAGAATCCCAACCGAAGTTCCAAGTTCCTCATTTACTTCTCTTATGGTATTCACATTTTTCTTTACCAATTCGTAATCGGCATGGGAAAAATTGATTCGGAAAATATCTACTCCTGCTTTTATCAGGTCTATAATCGTTTCTTTGTTAGAAGATGCAGGGCCAAGGGTGGCAATTATTTTTGTCTTTTTTAAGTATTTATTCATAATATTGAATTAATTGATAGAGTTCTGTTTCAGAACTTAATTGGAAATCTTGTATGTGGAACATCAGATTTTCCGGTTGCAAAATTAATGAAAAATCGGCAAACTCATCCGATGGTTTTAGCAGATAATCTACATCTTTATAATTTGGTAACAGATAGTTAATACTTTCTTCATCTGAAAAAAGTTCTCTAATTTCTTGTTTTTTTATACTTTCGGAGGATTTATTAGCAATAAAGTACCATTGTGTTTTTGTTTCTATATCATAAGTTTTGAACATAGGATGGGCATAATCGTAATAGAAACCTATTTTGGTTAAGTCCTTTATTCGGGTAAATTTATTTGAAGAATATTGGTTTAAGGCAAAGAAAAACTCAAAATCGGGAATGTCCTTGGTTAGTCTTACCAAACCAACTGTCAGGTCATTCTCGGGGTCATCATCAAGAAAAAGATTTAGGTTTTTCAAGGATATTTTCTTTTTTGTTTAAAATATAAAATGCCCTTTGGGCTGCTTTTTCTTCGGCTTTTTTCTTAGAAGTTTCTGTGGAATTAGAAATCTTCTGCTCATCCATCCAAACAACACTTCGGAATACAATAGCTTTGTCTACACGCATTTCTTCGCAAGTTTCGTATCGGATTTGTACTTTTCTTTTCTGCGACCATTCCAAAAGAATACCTTTATAACTTATAATTTTATTTTCCAGTTTATTGATTTCTTTCGGTGTCAGCAACCTGTGCAACACTATTTTTTTGCAAACATCATAACCGAAATCTAAATAAATCGCACCAATTAAAGCCTCGAAAAGGTTTCCTGAAATATTTTCACTAAGAACGCATGAATTTCCATTTTGTATCAACGAGGTAAGGTGGAGGTCATCGCCTAATTTATTCAAATTTTTGCGATTCACGATTTTGGATTTCATCTGTGTAAGATAACCTTCATTCGCAGTTGGATAGGTTTTGAAAAGATGACAAGACATAATAGAACCCAAAATAGAATCGCCAAGAAACTCTAATCTCTCATAGTTTCGAGATTTTTTATTTGATGAATTTTTCAAAGAAAATGCTTCCCGATAAATCTCAACGTTTTTTATTTTAAGTCCAATTATTTTTTCAATATCAGAACTCAGTCGTAAATCTTTTTCGGATAGATTTTTTCTTCGCTTAGGGAGGAATTTAGAAAAATATTTCTGTAACTCCATTTAGGTTTTTATATTTTCTTAAAAAGTACACAAGCATTATGTCCACCAAAGCCAAATGTATTGCTCATAGCAACATTTACCTCTTTTTTCACCGCATTGTTGAACGTGAAATTCAGTCGGCTATCTATTCTTTCATCATCCGTAAAATGGTTGATGGTTGGTGGTACAATACCGTGTATAATCGTATGCAATGCAGCAATGGCTTCTATAACTCCAGCGGCTCCCAATAGGTGTCCAGTCATAGATTTTGTGGAATTTATCTGAATATCAAAAGCGTGTTCCCCCAACAATTTAGATATAGCATTGGATTCTGCAATGTCGCCCAATGGCGTAGAAGTCCCGTGCATATTAATGTGATCTACTTCATCAGCAGAAACTTCAGCATCATCCAAACAGTTTTTCATTACCAAATAAGCACCTAAACCTTCGGGGTGCGGGGCTGTCATATGATAAGCATCGGCACTCATTCCACCGCCTTTCAATTCTGCATAAATGGTTGCTCCGCGTTTTACAGCGTGTTCGTATTCTTCCAAAACAATGCAACCTGCACCTTCGCCCAAAACAAAACCATCACGGTCTTTATCAAAAGGTCTGGATGCGGTTTGTGGCTCATCATTTCTTGTAGAAAGAGCCATCATGGCATTAAATCCGCCTACGCCACTTGCTGTTACCGCAGCTTCGGAACCTCCACATACAATAACATCGGCTTTGCCCAGTTGGATAAGCATTTTGGAATCTATAATAGCGTTTGCAGAAGAAGCACACGCAGAAACAGTAGTGTAGTTTGGTCCGTGGAATCCGTACTCCATAGAGATGTGTCCTGGTGTAATATCCGCAATCATCTTAGGAATAAAAAACGGATTGAAACGAGGAATTTCATTGGAAGAAGCATAGCCTAAAACTTCTTTTTCAAAAGTTTCTAAGCCGCCAATTCCAGAACCCCAAATTACTCCGACTCTGTTTTTATCCAATTCGCTATCCAAGATTTTAGAATGTGCAACTGCCTCTCTGGCAGCTACCATTCCCAGTTGGGTGTTTCTATCCATTTTCTTGGCTTCCTTTTTATCGAAATGCTCTAATGGATTGAAACCTTTTACCTCGCAAGCGAATTTGGTTTTGAAGTTTGTGGCATCAAAAAGAGTAATTGGAGCAGCACCGCTCTTGCCTTGTACAAGGCTTTCCCAGTATTCTTTCGCATTATTACCTATTGGTGTGATTGCACCGAAACCTGTTACAACTACTCTCTTTAATTCCATAAATTTCTTTAAATTATCAACAATAATTATTTGTTAACTACTTCTTCTATATAAGCAATAGCGTGCCCTACAGTTGTGATTTTCTCTGCTTGATCATCAGGGATTTGGATATTGAATTCCTTTTCAAACTCCATAATAAGTTCCACAGTATCTAAAGAATCAGCGCCCAAATCATTTGTGAAGCTAGCTTCTGGAGTTACTTCTGTTTCTTCAACGTCAAGCTTATCAGCAATGATAGCTTTTACTCTTGATGCAATGTCTGACATAATTTTATTTTTTTATTTAAATTGTTTAAGATGGTGCAAATATAAAAAATTCTTTATTATTTA
>JAUNTR010000150.1:0-3354 GCA_030538575.1 Cruoricaptor ignavus
ACACTAAGCAAATTGAGATGAGAAACGGAAATTAAAAACGCTTCGGCGGTTTGTCCGCTCAATGTTCTTCCTGAGGCATCGGTAATCGTACCAGAAACCATAATAGGAATTTGGATTCCCCTTTCCTCCTGCAATTCATCAATGGCAAATAATGCGGCTTTGGCATTGAGTGTATCGAAAATAGTTTCTACCAAAAGTATATCCGAACCGCCGTCTAACAAGGCTTCCGCTTGCTGTTTGTAAGCCATTCGCAATTCCTCGAAAGTAATTGCTCTGTATCCTGGGTCGTTTACATCGGGACTGAGACTCGCCGTTCGGTTGGTTGGTCCGATAGAACCTGCTACAAATCTTGGCTTTTCGGGAGTTTTTGCTGTGTATTCATCACAGGCTTTTCGGGCTATTTTTGCAGATTCGTAATTCAGTTCGTAAACCAATTCCTCCATATGATAATCTGCCATCGCAATGGTAGTCCCAGAAAAAGTATTGGTTTCGATAATATCTGCCCCAGCGTCCAAATATTCTTTATGAATGGCTTCGATAATATCGGGACGAGTGAGGGAAAGCAAATCGTTGTTGCCCTTCACGGGATGTTCCCAATTCTCGAATCTCTTGCCTCGATAATCGTCTTCGTCCAACTGATAACGCTGTATCATTGTTCCCATTGCTCCATCTAAAATAAGAATACGCTCACCAAGGGCTTTATATAATTGTTCTGTGTTTTTCATTAAGTAAAATTAAATAATTAGGAAATTAAGAGATTAAGAAAATAGTAACTTCTAATTTTTAATTCTTAATTTTTAATTTTTACGACAAAGCTTGTTCTAAATCCGCAATAATATCCGCCACATCTTCTAATCCAACGCTGCAACGCACCAAGCCTGGTGTAATGCCTACTTCTAATCTATCTTCCTCCGAAAGTTTAGAATGCGTGGTAGATGCGGGATGTGTAACTATCGTACGAGTATCTCCCAAATTAGGAGAAAGCGAACACATTTTTATATTATTAAGGAATTTTCTTCCGCCTTCTATTCCGCCTTTTATCTCGAAAGCAACGATGTTTCCTCCTAACTTCATCTGTTTTTTAGCGATTTCATAACTTGGGTGAGATTTTAGGAAAGGATATTTTACCAAAGAAACATTCGGGTGATTTTCCAAAAACTCGGCAACCTTTAAGGCATTTTCGCAATGTCTCTCTAATCTAACTGCCAAAGTTTCCAAACTTTTGCTAAGAACCCAAGCATTAAAAGGTGAAAGAGATGGCCCTGTGTTTCGGGAAAAAAGATAAATTTCACGAATTAAATCCGCTCGCCCAACAGCAATTCCTCCCAAAACTCTGCCTTGCCCGTCTATCATTTTTGTAGCGGAATGGATGACAACATCTGCACCATATTTTATCGGTTGTTGAAGGTAAGGCGTTGCAAAACAATTATCTACAATAAAAATAAGATTATGTTTTTTAGCGAAATTTCCGAAAAACTCCAAGTCCAAAATTTCAATAGCAGGATTGGTCGGTGTTTCTAAATAAAGGAAACGAGTATTCGGTTGCAAATATTTTTCCAAATCTGTTTCATCAGCTTTGAAATAAGTGGTTTCCACATTCCATTTCGGGAAATAAGTTTTGAACAAATAATGCGTAGAACCAAAAACCGACTGGCAACTGAGAATATGGTCGTTAGGTTTTAGAAGTGCATTGAATGAAGCGAAAACCGCAGCCATTCCCGAAGAAAAAGCGTAGCCCGATTCCGCACCTTCCATATCGGCTATTTTTTTTGTAAATTCATTCACATTTGGGTTGCTGTATCGGCTGTAAATATTGTGTTCTACCTCTTCGGCAAACGCAGCACGCATTTGTTCAGCATCATCAAAAACAAAACTCGATGTAAGATACAACGGCACAGAATGTTCTGCAAATTGGCTTCTTTCCGTTTGTGTGCGAATGGCATTTGTATTGAAATTTTCCATTTTTTTAAAAATTTATTTTGATGATTATTTGTGTTCGCTAATTCTTAAAATATCTCCGAAAACGCCTCTGGCAGTTACTTTTGCACCTGCACCAGCTCCCATAATTACGATAGGATTTTCGCCGTAACTTTCGGTATAAATCTCGAAAATACTATCTGAACCTTTCAATTGCCCAAGAGCGGAATTTGCAGGTACAGAAACCAATTTCACATCCAAAATACCTTTCTCGGAATTCAAATTTCCGTGCAAATCTCCAACATATCTCAAAACGTGATTCGGCTCTTGATTATTTTTAATTTCTTGATATTCAGCATCTAAATCCGTCAATCGAGAAATAAATTCGTCTTTTGAAATTTCGGATAAATCAGCAGGAATAAGGTTTTGGATATTGATGTCGGAAAACTCATTAATCAAATCTAATTCTCGGGCTAAGATAAGCAATTTCCTCGCCACATCGTTTCCTGATAAATCTTCTCTCGGGTCGGGTTCGGTAAAACCTTTCTCCATCGCTTCGCCAATAATGGTTGAAAATTTCTCATCTCGAACAGAAAAATTATTGAAAATATAACTGAGCGAACCTGAAAAAACGCCTTTTATCCTCGTGATATTTTCACCTGAAAGATGAAGCAGTTTTATAGTATCTATTAATGGTAAACCTGCACCAACATTGGTTTCGTAGAAATATTTCTTTTTATTTTTATCCAACAAATTGCGGAAGTTTTTGTAATCGGTAATCGGCAAAGTGTTGCATATTTTGTTGGAGGAAACCACATCGAAACCATTATCCACAAACAATCCGTATTGCGTTACAAAATCTTTGCTTGCCGTGTTATCTACCACAATTAGGTTTTCCAAACTGTGTTCTTTGGCGAAATCTATCAACTTTGCAAAATTAGTTTCAGTTTGAGAATAATTGATTTTTTGTCGCCAATCGCTACCAAATCCCGCTTTATTAAGAGCCATTTTTTTGGAATTGGCAATCGCTACGATTTTCAACTCTACTCTTTTTCGGTTGAGAATATCGTGTACGGAATCCAAAATTTGTTCTATTAAAGTCCCACCAACATTGCCGTGTCCTACAAGCACCAAATGCACGGTTTTAGGTTTCCCGAAAATTTCGGTTTCTATAATGCTTTTGGTAATTTCGGTTTGGGCTTTGGTAACCACCAAATTCACTCTTCCCGCAGAAGCCACTTGGTTCAGCAATAAAGGGAAAATCTTGTTGCGTTGTAATTCCGAAAGGATTTTATTGTAATTATCTGAAACAAAACCAATTACCGTAAGTCCTTCTATACTATATATCGCACTTACTTCGCCACTGGCTTTGTCTTGTCCAAATTCTTTTTCCAAAAGTTCTACGGCTTTTTCCGCATCTTTTTCATCTACCAAAAC
>JAUNTR010000150.1:3454-5412 GCA_030538575.1 Cruoricaptor ignavus
AAAAAAGCATCGTGCCCGTGTATGGATTTTATCTCGTGATAAGTTGTTTTTTTATTGTTTTTAATTAAATAATCAAAAGTTTGCCTGATTTCCGAAGCGGGATAAAACCAATCTGTATCCACAGAAACCAAGTGAATTTCGGCTTGTATATTCAGCAAATCTTCTTCGGAAAGATTAATCGTCATCAGCAATTGATTCATCAGTTTATAAGATTGCAAACTAAATCTGCCAGCCAATGCTCTACCGTGATAATCCAACCAATCTTGGGATTTCAGTTTTTGCGTGCCTTCCATTTTTTCTCTTCGGAATCGGGAGTTGAGCGATTCGGGAGTTCGGTAGCACAACATAGCGTGGGTTCTGGCTTTTTCCAAAGGATTTTCATCGCTTTCCAAAAGAAATTTTTGCACCAAACATTGCGAATACAACCAATCGGTAGTTTTATAATCTGTGGCTGTTGGGATAAATTTCTGTGCTAAATTGGGTTTTTGCACCAGCATTTCCCAACCGATAGAACCGCCAACGGAACCGCCTATCAATGCATATAATTGATGGATTTGCAAAGCTTCTAATCCTTTAATAAAAATAGAAGCCATATCTTTCGCTGTAAAATTTTCGGGATTTTCTATAAAAAAATTATCGTAGCCATTACCTGGAACATTAAAACAAATAACGGTGTATTTTTGGGTATCTACCACTTTGCCATCTCCGATTAAGGTTTTCCACCAACCTTTTTCTCCGCAAACTGTGGAGTTCCCCGTAAGGGCATGGTTTACTAAAATGATAGGTGCGGTGTGCAATTCTCGCCCAAAAACTTCGTAACTGAGAGGAATATCAACGGTTTGCCCGAAAGCTGTAACAAAGTTGGATATTGTAATATGTTGTAGTATAGGTTTCAATTCTTTAAAAAAAATAATTTAAAAAAAATTGAAAATGATACCAAAATGAGTACAGAGTAATTATCGGTTATCTTCTCCCTTTTTTCGGGGATAGAATTTAGCACCTTCTCGCATTGCAAGGGTTGCTAAGGTTTCACAGAGTCTAATCTCTCCACCTTTCTTGATAACATTTTCAATATGTGCATGAACTAATCGGGCACAAAAGTAAGACTTTATTTTGTGTTTGGCAAATTTTATGAACGTTTTTACTTATTGCTAATTCAACTTTCTACAAAAACTATCTTTTTGGCTTTCAGTTCCTCAGCTTCTTTTTCTTTTCCTAATTCTATAAGGCTTTTGATACGGATTTGTATAAGGTGTCTTGTTTTCTCAAAAAGTTCTTCCAAAGTTTTCCCTTCGGTATTCAAACCATCCAATTCCTTAGAATATCCTGCATAACCGTTTACTGCAGGATGATAAATAATATGAATTACACTGGCTTCCATAACGTTATGATTTATTTACAAAGTTAGCCAATCGTAGCTTACTATCATATTAAGTCTTGTTAATATTCCGCTTTCCCTATTCTCTCTTTCCAAAAAAGAAATCTCTACCTTTGCAGAAATAAATTTGGAATAATGAAGCAAGATTATTTTGACCGAGTGCGACATATCCGCACGGGAATTAGGGTGTACAGTGATTTATTGATAGAAAAATCCTTGGATGTTTGGAACATAAAAACCAGAATCGGGTTGTTCTTTTTCTCCTTGGCTTTGTCCGTTGCAGGAGCTTATTTTCTATCTCCCGATGATTTTACACAAGCACAAACCTATACGCTATTTACTTTATTTTTTGCCATTTTATTATGGGCAACAGAAGCCATTCCACCTTTTGCCGTAGGGATTTTTATTATGGGATTTCTCATCTACACGATGCGAAATATAGATGGTGCTACGGTAAGCCCAGAAGTAATTTCCAACACTTGGTCGGATAGTGTGATATGGATTTTCCTTGGCGGTTTTTTTCTGAGTGAAGGAATGCGGAAAACCAATCTGGATATTTCATTATTCAAATTTTCGGTTT
>JAUNTR010000151.1:0-1561 GCA_030538575.1 Cruoricaptor ignavus
AAAATGATTATCTTTGAGGATATTTTTTATCTATGACAAAAACATCTTTGCAGTTTGATGATGCTATAAAGGAATGCCGAGAATTATTTCAAAAAAAAATGAAAGATTACGGTGTGGCTTGGCGTGTTTTGAGACCAAGTTCTATCACAGACCAAATTTATATAAAAGTAAATAGACTGCGGACTTTGCAAATGACAGACGTGCAAATGGTGGAAGAAAGCGAGGAAGAAAGTTTTATCGCCATCGTAAATTATTCCATCATCGGGTTGATACAATTGGAAAAAGGTCTGACGGAAAACCTCAACGAAAATGCCGAAGAAATCTTATCTCTTTATGATAAATATGCCGAAGAAGCCAAACAACTGATGGAACGCAAAAACCACGATTACGGAGAGGCTTGGCGTACGATGCGAGTTTCATCTATCACAGATATGATTTTTCAAAAAGTACTAAGAACCAAACAGATAGAAGATAATAAAGGAAACACTTTGGTGTCCGAAGGTTTGGATGCCAACTATTTTGATATGCTGAATTACGCCGCATTTTGCTTGATAAAATTATCCGAAAAATAACCCTGAAAATTTTCCTTAATGAAAACTATTTTAAGATATATTGTTGCTATTATTTTCATCGTTTCGGGATTTGTAAAAGCTGTGGATTCCGTAGGATTTTCGTTTAAGTTGGAAGAATATTTTTCGCCAACCGTTTTCAATTTGCCGTTTTTGGAAACTTACGTTCTCCCGATTGCCGTATTTGTTTCGGTTTTAGAAGTCGTTTTAGGCGTAATGCTTTTACTAAAAATACAACTTAGAAAAACGCTTTTAGCACTTATTTTACTCTGCGTATTTTTCGGCTTTCTTACGTTTTATTCCGCTTATTTCAATGTAGTTACAGATTGTGGTTGCTTTGGCGATGCAATAAAATTCACGCCTTGGCAAAGCTTTTGGAAAGACATTATTCTCCTTATCGGATTGCTGATTTTATGGGTTTTATATCGAAAAAATGAAGGGAACAAAACCTTTAATCTCATAAAAAATATAGGTTTAGCACTTTCAATTTTAATAATGATGATTGTGGTTTTTATCGGAATAAAAAAAGAACCACTCATCGATTTTCGAGCTTATAAAATCGGGACAGACCTGAACCTCGAAAAACAAAAAATAGAAGCCAATCCATCGGAATACAAAACGTTTTACACACTGAAAAACAACAATACTGGCGAAGAAAAAAAGATTAACCAAGATGATTATATTTTGGATAAATCTCTTTGGGAAGAAGGCACGCCTTGGGAAATACAAAGCGATAAAACCACTTCGGAAATCGTGAAAGAAGGCTACAAATCAGAGGTTTCCAAATTCCGAATAGAAGATGAAATGGACAACGATATTACAACCGAAATTCTAAATGCCCCAAAAGTTGTTTTGCTATTTTCTTACAAACCGAAAGAACTTTCGTCCGAAGATGTAAAAATCGCTGAAAACAAAGTAAAAAACAACGCTTTGGTTTATGGCGTTTCTACAAATCTAAAAACTTTTTCCGAAATAAAAAATGCTACAATGGA
>JAUNTR010000151.1:1661-5369 GCA_030538575.1 Cruoricaptor ignavus
AATGCAAAAATCTAATAAATCCATAGCAGGATACCATTTGCTAATGATACTTTCGGCGGTTGATAACGAATTTGCTCCCGAAGAAGGAATGAAAATACAAGAATATTTGGCTGAGGAATTTCCGTTCCGAATGAACTTGGATGACGAGCTGGACGTGATTGCTACACTAAGACCCGAAGATTGGAAAGACCATTTTGAATTCCACGCCAGATGTTTCTTGGAAGATTCTACCGAAGGCGAAAGAACCAAATTTATCGCTTTTGCAAAATCTCTGATAAAAGCCGATGATACGGTAAGCGAAGATGAACACCGTTTCTACAAACTCCTAAAAAACGTTTGGAAATTAGATTAGTTTTAAAGAAACATACAATTTTAAACAGAAAAATTAATTAATGAAAAAAATAATCACTTCATCAGCAATTATATTATTCGGAATGGCAAACGCACAACATTGGGCAGATATAAAACCGCCCGTTGCAGAGAAACAAAAACATACCAGAACCATACACGGCGACTCGGTTGAAGACCCATATTATTGGATGATAGATTACTTTAAAAAAGGAAAAGATTCCGCAAAAGTAATCGATTATCTAACCCAAGAAAACCAATATTGGGAAACAATGATGAAAGATACAGAACCGCTTCGGGAAAAATTATTCAACGAAATGAAAGCCCGAATAAAGGAGAAAGATGAATCTGTACCGGTTTTCAGAAACGGATATTATTACTACACCAGAACGGAAGACGGCAAACAATATTTTAAATACTGTCGTAAAAAAGGCAACCTAAATGCTCCCGAAGAAATCCTTTTGGATGTAGATAAAATGGCAGAAGGCAAGGCTTATTATTCTGCAACGGGATTCAGCATAAGCCCTGATAACGAGAAGATGATTTTTGCGGTGGATGATGTTTCCAGAAGGCAATACAACCTATTTTTAAAAGATTTAAAAACAGGAAAAATTACCGATTTGGGAATTAAAAACACTTCAGGAAATGCAACTTGGGCAAACGATAACAAAACGATTTTTTACACTTCTAAAAATCCCGAAACCCTATTGTCCGAGAAAATAATGCGACATATTATTGGTACAGATGCCAAAAACGATGCCGTAGTTTATCACGAGAAAGACAACACCAATTACATCGGACAATACAAGTCTAAAAACCAGAAGTTTATCATCATTAATTCTTCTTCCACTACATCTTCGGAAGTTCGTTATTTGGATGCCGACCAACCTTTGGCAGAGTTCAAAGTATTCCAACCGAGAATGAAAAATGTGTTGTACGACATTGCTCCATTAGAGGATAAATTTTTGGTAACTACAAATAAAGATGCCCTCAATTTCAAAGTAGTAGAAACACCTCTCAACAAAACTACACAAGAGAATTGGAAGGATTTTGTGCCACACAGAGCCGATGTTTTGCTGGAAGGTGTGGATGAATTTAAAAACTTTTTGGTTTTCCAAGAACGCCAAAATGGACTGAACCAATTGGTGATTTTAGATAGAAAAACTGGTAAAAAGGAGTTTCTGAAATTTGATGAAGCGGCTTACACACTCAGTGCAATGGGCAATCCGGAATATAATACCGATAATTTCCGATACGGTTACACTTCTATGATTACGCCGTTTTCGCAATACGAACAAGACCTGAAAACAGGCAAAAGAACTCTACTGAAACAAACCGAAGTTTTAGGAGGATACGATAAAAACAACTACGTTACCGAAAGACTTTTCGCCACAGCAAAAGACGGCACGCAAGTCCCAATTTCTATTGTTTATAAAAAAGGATTAAAACGTGATGGCAAAAACCCTCTTCTTCTCTATGCTTACGGTTCTTACGGCAGTTCTATGAATGCCTCTTTCAGTAGCCCAAGATTATCGCTTTTGGATAGAGGTTTCGTCTATGCCATTACTCACATTCGTGGTGGACAAGAAATGGGACGCCAATGGTACGAAGATGGTAAAATGATGAAAAAGATAAACACATTCACCGATTTTATCGACAGCGGAGAGTTTTTAATTAAAGAGAAATTTACCTCACCAAATCATCTTTATGCACAAGGCGGTTCCGCAGGCGGACTTCTGATGGGTGCGGTTGCTAATATGAAACCAGAAATGTGGCGTGGCGTAATTTCCCAAGTTCCGTTTGTAGATGTCGTGAATACAATGTTGGACGAAACCATCCCACTAACCACCAACGAATATGATGAATGGGGAAATCCTAACAACAAAGAGGCTTATTTCTATATGAAATCTTATTCGCCTTATGAGAATATAGAAAAGAAAAATTATCCTAATCTACTCATTACAACAGGGTTGCACGATTCGCAAGTACAGTATTTTGAACCTGCAAAATGGACGGCAAAACTTCGGGATTTGAAAACCGACAACAATGTCCTCTTCCTAAAAACCGATATGTCTTACGGGCATGGCGGAGCTTCGGGGCGTTTCGATTACTTGAAAGATGTTGCATTGGTTTACGCCTTTATGTTTAAGTTGGAAGGGATAAATAAGTAATAAAAAATTTAATTAAAATAGTTATGAGAAAAAAAATCGTAGCCGGAAATTGGAAAATGAATAAAGATTTCCAAGGTGCAAAATCATTAGTGGAAGAACTAAAAAATTATGTTGCTAACAACAATACGAATTGCGAAGTATATATCGCTCCACCTGCACTTTACACCGTATCTGCAGTAGATATTGCAAAAAACACAAAACTGGAAGTCTATACGCAAGATATGAGCGAACACGAAAGCGGTGCATTTACAGGAGAAATTTCTGCTGAAATGATAAAATCTGTGGAGGCTAATGGTGCGATTATCGGGCATTCCGAGAGAAGACAATATCACGGTGAAACCGACAGCCATTGCAACAGAAAAGTGAAATTGGCTTTGGATAAAGGTCTTACACCAATCTACTGCAACGGCGAAACTTTGGAACAAAGAAAAGCAGGACAACATTTGGAGGTTGTGAAAAACCAAACAGAAACCGCTCTTTTCACGCTTTCTGCCGATGAAATAAAAAAAGTAGTTATCGCCTACGAACCCGTTTGGGCAATCGGAACGGGAGAAACCGCAACACCAGAACAAGCACAGGAAATCCACGCACACATCAGAAATCTTATTGCAAACAAATACGGACAAGATGTTGCCGATGAAATTTCCATTCTTTACGGTGGTTCTGTAAAACCGGATAATGCTAAAGAAATTTTCTCGCAAGCGGATATAGATGGCGGACTTATCGGTGGAGCAGCTCTGAAATTAGAAGATTTCTCTAAAATCATCGAAGCTTTTAATTAATCTTAATCAATAATAATTTACAAACTACCGTTTTTGCAGAATATGTAGAACGGTAGTTTTTTCGTTAATTACAAATTATATTTAGTTTTAAAAATTGTAAAATCAAGCCTTCTGATAAAGAAAATAGATGATTCTCAATTTTTCATAATTACCACAATTTATAGGTTTTGTCTATTTCGTGATTTGATAAAAACAATTTTAATAATAAAATTAAACAACACAATCCGAAAATATTTTATATTTTTGCAACATCATTTATTAACACAAATATTTTAAAAAATTATGGGATTCATTAAAGAATTTAAGGAGTTTGCGTTCAAAGGTAACGTAATGGATTTGGCAGTCGGTGTGATTATTGGTGCTGCTTTTGGTAAAATTGTATCGTCTTTGGTAGATGATGTTATTAC
>JAUNTR010000152.1 GCA_030538575.1 Cruoricaptor ignavus
AAAGGAGCATTGCTCGCAAAAGGTCGGTTGTTGGGAATACAGTTTGTAGAACTGATGAAAGACGACCTTTACCTACAATTGGCAAACCACGCTAATCGCCAAGCAATGAAGCTGAAACACGCATTTCAGGAGAAAGAAATTCCGTTGTTGGCGGATACATTTACCAACCAAATTTTTCCGATTTTGAGGAATGAACAAATTACCAAACTTTCCCAAAACTTTGATTTTTATATTTGGAAGAAGATAGATGAAGAGCATTCTGCCATACGCCTGATAACATCTTGGGCAACTGATGATGATGTTGTGCAAAAATTCATCAATGAAATCAGAGATTTGTAAATAGAGAAATGGTTTTTAATGAAAATTTAAAATGATACCAATATTCTAAAAAAAGATTTGGTTTGGTTATTTTTATTTCATAGCTTTGCAATTCAAAGTTCTTTATATGGAGCAAAAAAAATATCACGAAGATTTATTGCATATCCGCTCTATGATGGAGCGTTCTTCTCGTTTCATTTCACTTAGTGGGCTTTCTGGCGTTTTTGCAGGACTTTCTGCATTGTTGGGAGCGGTTTATGTTTATTTTATTCTGAAAAGAGAAGGTATTGATTATTTTGCAGGGAAAAGCAATATTTATAGCGTAGACTTGGTTTGCGAATTATTTGTAGTAGGGTTTATAATTCTTGCAATTGCAATTTTTTCAGGATGTTTTTTTACAGTGAGAAAAAGCAGAAAAAATAATCTGAAAATTTGGGATTCTACGATTAGGAAAATGCTTTTTAATTTTGCTATACCTTTAGTCGTTGGTGGTATTTTTTGTTTAGGCGTGTCTTACCATGGTCTTTTTGCTTTTATTGCACCAATAACTCTTATTTTTTATGGTTTAGCATTGGTTAGTGTATCGGGATATACGATTACGGATGTTCGGTATTTAGGATATTTGGAGATTTTATTAGGATTATTATCTGTGTTTTTCATTGGTTGGGGATTGGTCTTTTGGGGCATCGGATTTGGTGTGTTGCATATCGTTTATGGAATTTTAATGTATGCAAAATATAAATGATATTATTGATAAATAGCTAATTAATATTAATTTAAGTAATAAAAGTGATTAAAATAAGTCAGCTCAATAAAGAATTTGAAAGCCGAGTGAGATTAGGTATAATGTCTGTTCTTATGGTGAATGATTGGGTTGATTTTAAAGAAATGAAAAACCTGCTGGAAGTTACCGATGGAAATTTAGCCAGTCATAGTTCTGCTCTTGAAAAGTCAGAATTTATAGAAATAAAAAAAGAAATTATAGGTAAAAAACCGAAAACCTCTTATCGTGTAACACAAAAAGGGCGAACGGCTTTTGTAGAACATATCAACGCATTGGAAAAAATATTGGGTAAATAAAACGCCATATTTTTTTGAAAATAAACTTTGAATTTCAAAGAACTTTGTATTTATAAAATTAAATTTATTTATTATGAAAAAACATCATTTCATTTTGCTGTGTACAGCTTTGTTTATCCTATTATTTTATGGGGAAACTTTTGTAGGAGTTAATTTGGGAATTTTGGGAATTGCCTATTCGTTGCTTACTTTTTTAGATGTATATGGTACGAAACGTTTTACCAAAATGTTTGTAATATTTTTTATTACATCTGTTTTGTCATCGGTTGCTTTCGCTTGGTATGGTGATTTTTCATCATTTTTGGCGGTTGTTTTTTCATTGGGTTTGCTAACTTTTAAGGCGAAAAATAAGAGAATAAAACCAATTCTTTTAATACCAGTTTTTATCATTAACGTCTTTACGTTTATTTGTCGAGTGTTCGATTTCTCCGATTGGTTGCCGAAAAAACGTAATGCAAAATGGTTGCAAAGTATATTTGTTTTCGTTTTTATTCCAGGGATTTTTGTGATGATTTTTCTTGGTATTTATACTTTGGCAAGTCAGAATTTTTCCGATTGGTTCACGCAATACGAACTTGATATTAATATTTGGGAATTAATTATTTTGTTAGTTATTGGTTTTGTTTTGGCATTTAATTATCGCAATTTCAAAATTGAAAAACCGATTTACAAAGCCCATTATTTACTCGATAATAATTTTTCCGAAGAGCAAAAAAATATTCGCCCGACATACAGTTTCATAGATATAGATTTGGAAAGAAAAGGTGGGGTAGTTACTTTTATTTTGCTTAATATTTTGCTATTGATTTTCATTATCACTTATAATTATGAACAATTTTATGAAGTATCTAAATCGCCATCTCAGCTATCGCAAGACACACACGAGAGGGTTTATGCTGTTATTTTCAGTATTATAATGGCAATTTTTGTGATAATGTTTTATTTTAAATCCTCATTTAATTTTGATAATAAAGCAAAAACTTTAAAACATTTAGCATATTTTTGGATTATTCTCAACGGTGTTCTTGTTCTTTCTGCAATACTAAAAAACACCGAATATATATCCGAACTCGGGCTGACCTATAAACGACTCGGGGTTTATGGCTTTTTAGGATTATCTATTATTGGTTTAGTATATACTTTTTTCAAAATTAAAAATAAGAGAACCAACGCCTATCTTTTCAATGTGATGTTTTTGTATTTTTATGCAACAATATTGCTGTGTAGTTTTATTAATTGGGGAAATTTAGCAACGATTTACAATATTAATAATCATAAAGGAGATTATGCTTTTTACAAAACTTTTAATTTTAATGAAGCAATTCTTTTTGAAAAATATCCGAATAAAGATAGATTTATGACGGAGAACAATATTAAAAGTGAACAAGGAAAATCTTTTCTGTCTAAAAAACTTTATTACTATTTCATCAATTTTGAAAAATAGAATGAACGAATATCTAAAACAATTCTTATTTTTGTACAGATGAAGAATAGTGCTTTTTATAACGAAAGTTAAAAATCTTCTGTACAGAATTTCTATTAATGAAAAAAATAGCTCAATTTTTATTGAATAAAATCCCAAGACCAATGCTCATTAATCTGAGTATTGCTCTAAGACCTATTACCGATTTTTGGTTTCAAGGTAAGCAATTTACCGATCCTATTAATGGGAAATCTTATCGCAAATTTTTGCCTTACGGTTATGGTAAACAGCGTGCTAATGCACTTTCTCCTGGGACACTTAGTTTGGAACGGCATCGGCAAATGTGGTTGTTTTTGCAAAATGAAACCGATTTTTTTACTAAAAATTATAGGGTTTTGCATATTGCACCCGAGCAGGAGTTTTTTCGCCGATTTAGAAAGATGAAGAATATAGATTACGTTTCTGCTGATTTGTTTTCGCCGATTGTTGATGTAAAAGCCGATGTACGAGATTTGCCTTTCGAGGACAATAGTTTTGATGTGGTGTTTTGCAACCACGTTTTAGAACATATAGAAGATGATGCAACCGCAATGAACGAAATTTTTCGTGTGATGAAACGTGGAGGCTGGGGAATCCTACAAGTGCCTATGAAAAATAGTTTGCTTGAAACTTATGAGGATTTCACGATTACCAATCCAAAGGAGCGACAAAAACATTTTGGACAGTATGACCACGTTCGTTGGTATGGTTTAGATTATTTTCAGCGGTTGGAGAAAGCGGGTTTCCGAGTAGATGCTAACCAATATTCTCAACAATTTTCAGATGAAGATATTACAAAATATGGGCTTAATAAAAATGAATATTTGCCGATAGTCTACAAAGAGTAAAGCAAGAGTTTAGAATAAAGAACCAAGAGCCAAGAATCAAGAATCAAGAGAAAAGAATAAAGAGCTACGGAAAATTAATTTTCCGTAGCTCTTTTTATATAAAAGAATAGATAAATTATTCTTTATTAATTATTCCCTATTAATTATTATTCTTACATGTGTATCGCAATTTTCGCAGTAGCGTCCAAAGCGGCTTCTTTTATAGCTTCGGCAAAAGTAGGGTGGGCGTGCGACATTCTTGCGATGTCTTCGGCACTGGCACGGAATTCCATTGCGGTAACTGCTGCTGCAATCATATCAGCGGCTCTTGCTCCAATCATATGTACGCCCAAAACCTCATCGGTTTTTTCATCAGCAATAATTTTTATGAAACCATCTATATCTCCCGAAGCACGGCTTCTACCCAAAGCTCTCATTGGGAAATTTCCTACTTTTATAGCAACGCCCTCTGCTTTTAGTTGCTCTTCGGTTTTACCAACACCTGCAACCTCAGGCCAAGTATAAACCACTCCTGGAATTAGATTGTAATTGATGTGCGGTTTTTGTCCTGCCAATTGTTCAGCCACCAAAACGCCCTCTTCCGAAGCTTTGTGAGCCAGCATTGCACCTTGGATTACATCACCAATAGCATAGATGTTCGGGATGTTGGTTTGTAGATGGTCGTTTACTTTTACACGTCCTCTTTCGTCCAAATCTACTCCTGCTTTGTCCAATGCTAAACCATCGGTGTAAGGTCTTCTACCAACGGAAACCAAAACATAATCGCCTTCTATTGTAACTTCTGCACCTTTTTTGTCGGTTGCGGTTACTTTTACGTTATCACCGTTTCTTTCAACAGCATTTACAGCGGTAGAAAGCATAAATTTCACGCCTTGTTTTTTCAGGACTTTTTGTAATTCTTTAGAAAGAGAACCATCCATTCCTGGGATTATTTTATCCATATATTCCACAACAGTTACATCTGCTCCTAATCTTTTGTAAACCGAACCCAATTCTAAACCGATAACACCTCCTCCGATAACGACTAAATGTTTTGGAATTTCTTTTAAATTAAGGGCTTCTGTGGAAGTAATGATTCTTTCTTTATCTATATTGATGAAAGGTAATGATGATGGCTTAGAACCTGTTGCGATAATAGTGTATTTGCTTTCTAATATTTCGGATGTGCCGTCGTCTTTCGTTACTTTTATTTGTGTAGCACTTTCAAAACTTCCTACGCCTTGGTAAACGGTAATTTTGTTTTTATCCATTAGGAACTGTATTCCTTTTGTTGTTTGATCTACCACTTCGTTTTTGCGTTCTACCATTCTTGCAATATCAGCTTTTGGCGACTCTACGGAAATCCCATGGTTGGCAAAATTATGTACCGCATTGTGATAGTGTTCAGAACTGTCCAAAAGTGCTTTGGATGGGATGCAACCTACATTTAGGCAAGTTCCGCCCATAGTAGGATATTTTTCTATAATAGCAGTTTTAAACCCTAATTGTGCTGCACGAATTGCGGCTACATATCCGCCCGGTCCAGAACCGATAACGGTAACATCGTATTGACTCATTATACTGTTTTTTTAGATTAATCTTAATGTTTGTGATATTATGCAAATTTACAAAAAATATACAGAGTAAACACCGC
>JAUNTR010000153.1 GCA_030538575.1 Cruoricaptor ignavus
GAGAAAATGAAAAATAATGAAGCACTTATCATTATGATGGCAAAGCGTACAATGGCTTCTTACATTCCTGATATGCAGAATGTTCCGAGTTATTTGGATGAGAATTTCAGTAATAAAAATTATCTCTTGGTTTACCCTTATTCCGAAATTTCCGATGAGGGCGAATTTGGCTTAGCAACACGAAGCATCAACAATCCCGATGATTTCTCCGAAATTGGTAAGTTTATAGGGAATATTTTTAAGTGATTAATTATCCTTATTTTTGCAAAATCAATTTATCGCAATGAAACCATTACAACGCATATTGCATTTTGCAAAACCTCATCAAAAATATCTTTACGGGAGTGTTTTTTTTAATATATTATATTCCGTACTCAATATTTTTTCGGTTGCTACAATGTTGCCTATTCTCGGGCTAATGTTCGGAACGGTAGAACGTGTGGAAACCAAAACAGAACCACAATACAGTGGCGGTTTGGTAGATTTTTTCGGCTTTGCAAAAGATTGGGCATATTACAAAATACAGTTGAGCATAGACCAAAACGGTGCGGTATCGGTTTTAGCGGTGCTTTGTTCCATTACCGCATTGGCATTTTTACTTAGAAATATTTTCAGATATTTGGGAGCTTTTTTACTTGTGAATTATCGGGTTGGGATTACCAAAGATTTGCGTACAGCGATGTATGATAAGTTTCTGAAACTGCCCGTTTCCTTCTTTACCGAAAAAAGAAAAGGCGATATGATGTCCAGAATTTCCAATGATATTGGCTCGGTAGAAGGCGGAATTATGGGTAGTTTGGTAGATGTTGTCAATGCTCCGTTTATGATTATTTCTTCGCTCATTACCTTGTTTATCCTTTCCCCAAACCTTACCTTGTTTTCTCTATTGGTTTTTCCGATTATGGGTTGGTTGATTTCCGCAGTTGGTAAAAGCCTGAAAAAACAAGCCACTTTTGCACAAGAAGAATTAGGAAATTTATTTTCTTTGGTTGATGAAACATTGAAATCCTCAAAAGTCATTAAGATTTTTAATGCCGATAAAATCCTTAAAAACCGATTTAATACCACAACTAACAATTGGCAAAAATATGCTATTGGGATGAGTCGCCGCAGAGAAATGGCTTCCCCGATGAGCGAGTTTTTGGGTTCAGTTACGATATTGCTAATTACTTGGTTTGCAGGCGTACAAATCTTGAATGAGAAAACAATGGACCCTGAAACCTTTTTGGTGTTCATTGCGATGTTTTTCCAAATCTTAGACCCTGCGAAAAAACTATCTTCTGCGGTGTCTAACATACAAGGCGGAATGGCGAGTTTGGAGAGAGTTTCCGAAGTTTTGGATTATGATTTGAAGGTGGAAGAGGCCACAAATCCCATAGCAATTTCCAGCTTAAATAATCAAATAGAATTTAAAAACATCGGGTTTTATTATGATAAAGATAATGTGATTTTAAAGAATTTCAGCCTCACAATTCCTAAGGGAAAAACCGTAGCTTTGGTCGGACAATCGGGGAGTGGTAAGACGACAATTGCCAATTTATTAACCCGATTTTACGATGTTTCCGAAGGACAAATTTTGATTGATGGAGTTGATATAAAGCAACTGAAATTAGAAGATTACAGACAGCTTCTTGGGATGGTAACACAAGAATCGGTTTTGTTTAACGATTCGGTGTATCACAATATCCTGATGGGGAAACCCGAGGCTACAAAAGAAGAAGTAATTGCTGCGGCGAAAATTGCCAATGCCGATACATTTGTTTCCCAACTTTCCGAAGGTTATGATACC
This sequence comes from Cruoricaptor ignavus, assembly GCA_030538575.1. Taxonomy (GTDB): domain Bacteria; phylum Bacteroidota; class Bacteroidia; order Flavobacteriales; family Weeksellaceae; genus JAUNTR01. The sequence goes on from JAUNTR010000153.1 coordinate 1,790, forward strand.
AATATTGGTGATGATGGCAATAAACTTTCGGGCGGACAAAAACAAAGGGTTTCTATTGCGAGAGCGGTTCTTAAAAATCCTCCGATTATGATTTTGGATGAAGCAACGTCTGCCCTCGATACAGAAAGCGAAAGAATGGTGCAAGATGCTTTGGAAAAAATGATGGAAAATCGCACGTCTTTGGTTATCGCACATCGGCTTTCTACCATACAAAAAGCCGACCTAATTGTAGTAATGGAACGAGGGAATATCGTAGAACAAGGCACGCACCAAGAACTTTACAATCACAATGGTATTTATAGAAAACTAACTGATTTACAGGGTTTTGAGTGATTTTTTAATATATTAAAAAGAGGCTGTCTTGGACGGATACAACCTCCTGAATGCTTATTGCTTTTAGCCTATCGCTTTTAGCTAATTACCATTTTGTTTTTCCTTGATAAATGAAGTGGCTTGGTTTCACTTGAAAAAGTTATTGTGCTATAAATTCTTTGCGTTAATATTTTATCGCAAAGAGAAATCACGTTTTAAAATTCCTCTGTTCCCCGAAGAGGGAAAAGCGTTTGGCTTTCAGCCTATTGCTTTTAGCTTATTGCTTATTGCGATTTTGTTTTCTAAATTCCTCATCTCTTTTGCGGGCTTTTTCCATTTCAGCCTCTACTCGTTGTATTTCTTCTTCGTTCATTACTGGCTCATCATCGGGGAATTGGTTTTTATTCTCATTTTGTTTTGCCTTCGGCTGATTTGGTTTTGATGGGGTAGAAGTTGTTTTTCTCCCCGAAGCATCGGTTGTTTCAATCTCCAAATCACTTTTCAGGTAGTTTAGCATTTGCGTGGCTTTCGCTCCTTCATCGGTTTTTGGATAATTGAGAGCAATCTGTTGCAATTGCAAAATCATAATTTCTTTGCCTGCTGTTTTCCCTGTATTAAAGGCATTTAAAAGTTGAAATTTAGGAATTAAAGCATCAGCTGGATATTTTTCTACCGTTTCGGAAATCAAGGTTTTAGACTCCTCGAAGTTTTCAGTTTCAAATAAATCAAAGGCTTTTTTGTACAAAGTTTCCACTTCCTCAGACGATGCGGAAAAATTAGAACTTTTAGGATTTTTCACAAATTCGGCGTAATGAGTGTACGGGAAATCATTCAGAATTAAAGTTTTTGCTCGTTCTGCTGCTGCGGGATTTTTCTCGTAATTCATAGCGAAGATTTCGTAGAGTGCTTGTAATTTCACCTCTTCTTCTGGTTGGTTGTCCACCAAGTCGTAAAGCGTTTTTGTTGCCAATGGCGTATCCGAGAAATAATTTTCGTACATTCTTCCTAAACCTAAACTTGCTGTATCTCTATCTTTTTTTAAGGTTAAGATTTCTTCGTTATCCGTTGGGATTTGTTCAATGTAAAATGCTGGTTCAAAGCGTCTTGGGTTTTGTACAGAACTAATTCCCAATGCTTCGTTTTTCACATCTTCAATAGAAGCCGTTCGGTTAGAAAGTCGCCAATTGTCCACCAAAGAGCGATTTCCCCAAATTTGCTTAAACTCACTTTGTCCTTTCGCAACCGTATTTTGGTTAGAAAAATAGAACGTACTTTTGTTTCCCGAAGCCGAAAAATCTTGGAAATTATTACCTTTATTCGATGCGAAAATCGAGTTGGCATTATAGTCTTCCGTACCGAAACCTTTGCTTCTTTCCTCCTTTTTTCTCTCGGCTTCCTCTTTGGCTTCTTTGGTTTTCATCGCTTCAATAAATTTATTAAAATAAGCAATTCTTTCCGTTTCAGGCATTTTGGTGAGAGCTAAAATACTGTCATTCTTTTTTATCAGATAATAATTTTTGGAGATGTCTTTTATATTTTTAGACATCAATGCTAAATTGGCTTTGGATGGTTCGTAAGTCATCACAGCCAATGCAGAATCGTAGTACGCACCTGCGGAAATATAATCGTTTTTCTCTGCAAAATCTTTCCCGATTTCGTAGTAAGTTAGTCCACGAATTTGCGGGTCAGAAATCTTTAATTCCTTTGCTTTTCGGAAGAAATCTTGGGCTTCATTTTCTTTTCCTGCACTTTTTGCCATTAAGCCTAAGGCGTAATAAAACTCATTTTTTCGGGACATGTAAATCCCTTTTTTACTAATGTTTTCTATATATTTTTTCGCTCCTTCGTAATCGTCTTGTCCTTGATTAAAAGATTTGGCGATTTCTATTTGAGATTTTACTTCAAACTCAAAATCGTTGGAGTATTTGTAGGCTGTTGCAAAGCTTTCTCTGGCTTGTTCTTTTTCGCCTAATTCTGAAAGAATTTGTCCTCTGAGGAAGGCAATTCTGCTCCTCAGTTCTCGGTTTTTATTTACAGTAAAAGCATTTTCCAATTCTTCCACTGCTTGCTCTTTTTTACCATTTGCCAATAGAACTTCGGCGTAATAAATATGGTGTAGTTTTTGGAACTTTTTTTTCATTCCCGAGTTTTCCAAATTCGCAAAAATTTCTTCGGAACGAAAGAAATCGCCCATTTTGGCATAAGCGTAAGCCGAATAAATTTTCGCCAAATCTATCCGTTTGTCATTCTTCATATTACTGAAAATGAAATTCAGAGCATCTAAGGCTTCCAAAGGTTTGTCTTGGTAAATTCTGGCTTGAGCCAAAAGCAAATGGGCATCGAACATTTTTTTGTTCTTTTCCTCGCCTTTTTTCATTACCGAATATTTGGATATGGCTTTTAGGGCTTTGTTTTCCGTGATTTGCAACGTGCTTGCTCCTTTGGATTGATTTCTGTTCGGTGCATTAAATCCCAAATTTTCATCAGAAATATTGCCAAAACCTTCATCAAAAGAAAGGTCATCAAATTTTAAAAGAGAAATATAAGGCGTGTAAAAATTGTCTTTATGAGATTCTTTTCTGTTTCGGATTTCCGTTTCCAAAGCATCTTTACTGTTGAAAATAGTGTTGTAATAGGAGAAAAATCCTGCTGTGGAAGCATTTGTTTTTGGTTTTTTTTGCGATTTGCAAGCTACCAAAATCACCAAAGCGGAAAGGAGTAAAAATATATGTTTTTTCATTGTAAATCAATAACTGTACAATTTTCATTTTATTGCTTGATGCGTAGGATTTTACAAAAAAATCCGATGAAATATTGCGTAACCAAAAGTATTAATTTTAATTAAAAAACACAAATAAAAAACTTCAAAGTTTTTATGACCTTGAAGTTTTCATTTATTTTGAAATAATCAATCTTTATCCTTTATATTCGACAACGGCTTTTACAAAAGCTTCGGCATTTTCCACAGGGATATTCGGCAAAATACCGTGTCCAAGATTTACGATATATTGGTCTTTCCCAAATCTATCAATCATTTCGTGTACCATTTTGCGGATGGTTTGCGGGGAAGAATGCAATCTTGCTGGGTCGAAATTTCCTTGCAGTGTAATTTTATTTTGTGTAAATTGTCTTGCCAATTCAGGTGTAATCGTCCAATCTACGCCAAGTGCAGAGGCTTTGGATTTCGTCATTTCCTCTAATGCAA
>JAUNTR010000002.1 GCA_030538575.1 Cruoricaptor ignavus
CAGGAAACTAAACACATTTTACATTTTCATATTAACAAAAAAACACTTCACCTAACAATTTCGGTGAAGTGTTTTGTATTAAATTTAATTATAAAAAATTATGCTTTTGGTAAGAAAACTTCCGCCAACATACATCTTGCACTTCCTCCTCCGTTAGCTTCTATGGTAGATAAATCGGAATAGATAATATCCGAATATTTCCTAATATTGCTAATTTGTTCTTCGGTAAGAGATTGGTACGCCGATTGGCTCATAACTAAAAAAGTTTCGTTCACCGAGTTTTTTAGTTCCAGCATATTCCCTGCAAATTGTTGCATTTGGCTCTCGGAGATTTCTACGATTTCCTTTCCTGTATTTTCAATAGTTTTCACAACATTTTCACGCTCGGTTTCATCATCAATACAATCTAAACAAATCACCACAAAACGGCTTGCCACACACATCATTACATTGGTGTGATAAATCGGCAAACGCTCTTCCCCAGCGGTTTGGTAACTATGGAACACGATAGGTTTGTAGTTTATTTTTTTACAAAATTCTCTAAAAACTTCCTCATCCAAACGAAGCGAAACCGAACCATACGCCAAACGATTATCGTGGTCGAAAATCATACTTCCTGTACCTTCCAAAAAAAGATTATCTTTTTCGTAAGCAGACAAATCCAATATTTCATCTATTCGGAAACCGTTTTCCTTTACAATATCCAAAACATCCGAACGCCTTTCGTCTCTGCGATTTGGGGCAAACATCGGATATAAAACCACTTGACCATTACTCCCAAAACTCACCCAATTATTCGGAAAAATAGAATCTGGTGTGTGCGGTTCCAAAGTGTCTTTTACCGTAATAACATTAATGCCTTTGCTACGAAGTTTTTCCACAAAAGCCTTGAATTCCGCCAAAGCTTTATCTTGCGTTTGCGCATTTTCGGAATTGGTTTGGAAATAATTATTCTCTGCCGTTTGGGCATTGTAACCGAAAGCAATAGGTTCTATCATAAGAACTGTATCTGTTGTTTGCATTTTTAGATTTTTGAATTTGCACAAAAGTAAACATTTTTTTTCTTAACTTTAAGAACTAATAAAAGATAATTAAAATAGAGTTTTATACACAATTAAATCCTTAATCAACCTAAATAAAAAAATGCTTGAAATTGCTTGCTTTGAAATAACTTCTGCCGAAACCGCTCTACGCTCTGTTGCTGATAGAATAGAGTTTTGTGCGGAACAACAATTGGGTGGAATTACGCCCAATATAGATGAGTTCCGATATTTGAAATCGGCTTACCACAAACCAATTTATATAATGATTCGCCCGAAAGGTGGCAGTTTCCTCTACTCCAACGAAGAGTTTGAGGAAATGAAACACGACATTTTGGAGTTTAAAAAATCGGGAGCAGATGGTTTTGTTTTCGGGATTTTAACCTCCGGAAATCGAGTGGATATAGAAAAAAATAAAACTTTGGTAGAACTTGCAGACGATATTCCTTGCACGTTCCATAGGGCTTTTGACCGTACACCGAACTTGGATATTGCGATGGAAGAAATTATTGAAATCGGTTTCAAAAATGTGCTGACATCAGGTGGAGAAACCAAAGCTACAAAAGGAAAAGAGCAACTGAAATCCTTAATTGAAAAATATTCTTCGAAAATAAATATTTTGATTGGAGGAGGCGTTCGCTCCGAAAATATTGCGGAATTGAAAGATTTTACAGGTGGACAATTCTTCCATTCTTCTGCGATACCGATTTACGAACAATTCGCCAACGAAGACGAAATAAAACGACTGAAAAAAATGTTGTAAAAAAATTGAGAGAAAAAGTGAAGCGATTACAACTTCATTTATTTCTCTCAATTTTATTAGTCTAAATGAAATTTATTCCCTTACCAAAGGCATTGTAGAGCATCTTAGCAATCCGCCCATTTTAGAAATTTCACGATATGGGATTTCTTCTACCGTCATTCCCCACTCGTTTCTTAGGAAATTATTCATCCTTACAAATGCCTTGTCGGAAACTACAACTTCTGGGGAAATCGAGAAAATATTAGGATTCATCTCGAACATTTCTTCCCGAGTAACGTGGAAACAATTTTCTTCTCCAAAAATATCAATGATTAACCGGTAATCGCTTTCGTCCACAAAACCATCTTTGTAGATGATACATTTGTCTGTCCCAACAGGATTAAAAGTGCAATCCAAATGCAAAATCCCTTCATAAGGAACGGTGTCATTTTTCTTTAATTCTAAATCTATAATTCGTTTTTTGGGAAAATATTCTTTCAGGATTTCAATAGCATATTCGTTAGTTCTTGCCGTTTTGAAATTTCTGTAATCCTCGCTAAAACAAGTTCCTATGAAAAGAAAATCATTCCAAACGATAACATCTCCACCTTCTACATGGGCTGTTTCGGGTAGATTGATGATGTCTCGCCATTTCACTTGCTCGAAGATTTTTCGATAAGCATCTTGCTCATCAGCTCTGTCCGCAATTACGTTGGAGATTATCATTTTATCATCGATAACAAAAGCAACATCTCTCGCAAAAACTTGATTGTAATCTTCTATAATTTCGGGGCGAAAAACTTCCACCTCGTATTTTTTTAGAACTTTCTCAAATTCCGACATTTCGTGGACAATATCTTTCTCCGTTGGATAGATTCCTTTTTCTATCGTGTCATAGGATTTTGCATCGTAGCTTTCCTCTAATGTTGGTATTCCTCCGTTGGAATTTGGTTGTCCCAAGACTACGGATTTCAGCCTTCCTGTTTCGTTTTTTATATTGAGCTTCATAAAATTGTGAATTGCACAAATATAAAAAAATGCTTGTGATAAAAAAAACTTCCCGAAAAATATCTTTCAGGAAGTTGTTGTTTTTTTGTCTTTAATTTTAAAAATGATTATTTTCTATCCTTCATCGGAACATAATCTCTTTTTGGTGCCCCTTGGTAAACTTGTCTTGGTCTTCCGATTGGGTCGCCTTTTAGTCGCATTTCTTTCCATTGAGAAATCCAACCTGGCAATCTTCCCAAAGCGAACATTACGGTGAACATTTCTGTTGGAATTCCTAATGCACGGTAAATAATTCCGGAATAGAAGTCTACATTTGGATAAAGCTTTCTTTGTACGAAGTAATCATCTTCCAATGCTACACGTTCCAATTGCATTGCGATATCCAATGCTTTATCGTGAATGCCTAATTGGTTTAGAATATCATCTGCTGCTTTTTTGATGATTTTTGCTCTTGGGTCAAAGTTTTTATAAACCCTGTGTCCGAAGCCCATTAATCTAAAGCTATCTTCTTTATCCTTAGCTTTTGCTACATATTTAGCTACATCTCCACCATCTTGTTCTATTTTTTCAAGCATTTCGATTACGGCTTGGTTTGCTCCACCGTGTAGCGGTCCCCAAAGTGCAGAAACCCCCGCAGAAATAGATGCAAACAAACCTGTGTGTGCAGAACCAACCATTCTAACAGTAGATGTAGAGCAGTTTTGCTCGTGGTCGGCGTGTAGAATAAGCAATTTATCTAATGCAGCTACGATAACTGGATCTATTTCAAATTCTTGGTTTGGCATTCTGAACATCATTCTATAGAAATTCTCTACATAGTTCAGTTTATTATCTCCGTGGTTTAGTGGTAAACCTTTGGTTTTTCTGTAAGTCCAAGCTGCAAGGTGAGCAAATTTTGCGAGTAACATTTCAGCAGCGTGATCCAAATCTTCTTTGGATTTTACATCTACCGCTTTTGGATTAAATGCTGTAAGAGCTGATGTAAGCGAAGAAAGAACTCCCATCGGGTGGGCAGAACGCGGGAATGCGTCTATAATTCTCTTCATTTCTTCGGCTACATAATTGTAATGTTTAATATTTTTTTCAAATTCCAGAAACTGTCCTTCGGTTGGCAATTCGCCGTGAAGAAGCAAATACATAACTTCCGAGAAATTAGACTGCTCTGCAATTTGCTCTATCGGATAACCTCTGTAATAAAGTTCCCCTTTATCACCATCCAAATATGTAATTTCGCTAATAGTGGCTCCCGTATTTTTGTAACCCAAATCCATAGTAATCAACCCAGATTGGTCTCTAAGTTTTGAGATATCTATTCCTCTGTCGCCGATAGTGCTTTCAACGATTGGATATTCGAACGACTGACCGTCGTAGTTTAATATAACTTTGTTATCTGCCATTTTCTTGAAAAATTTTTGTTAAAATTACGGAAAAACTAATTAATAATCAAATTATAAAGTAATAGGAAATGATAAATTTTGTCTATATTTCTTATTTGTTTTTTCTCAAGCCCTTTAATCCATGTTATTGAAAATACTCAATATACTGGTTGTCAATAAATTAAAATAACAAAACATCGGGATTATAATCTCGATGTTTTACATATTAAATTTAGTTCATTTTATCTTTTTACCTTGAAGGCATCCAACCCTGGGAAAATTGCTGTTTCGCCAAGAGCTTCTTCAATTCTAAGAAGTTGGTTGTATTTTGCCATTCTATCGGAACGAGAAGCAGAACCAGTTTTTATCTGTCCACAGTTCATTGCTACGGCAAGGTCAGCAATAGTGGAATCTTCGGTTTCGCCCGAACGGTGCGACATTACAGAAGTGTATTTGTTGTGCTGAGCCATTTGTACAGCAGCCATAGTTTCGGATAGAGAACCAATTTGGTTTACTTTAACCAAGATAGAGTTGGCTACATTTTCTTTAATTCCTCTGGAAAGTCTTTCTACATTGGTTACGAAAAGGTCATCTCCTACCAATTGTACTCTATCTCCGATTTTATCGGTAAGCAATTTCCAACCTTCCCAATCGTCCTCGTGCATACCATCTTCTATCGAAATAATTGGATATTTTTGAGTTAATTCCGCCAAATAAGATACTTGCTCTTCACGGCTTCTGTGAGCACCTTTATCTCCTTCAAATTTTCTGTAATCATAGCTTCCATCTTTGTAGAACTCGGATGAAGCACAATCTAATGCCAACATAATATCATCACCCGGCTTGTAACCTGCTTTTTCTATGGCTTGCAATAAAGTATCCAAAGCGTCCTCTGTTCCGTTGAAAGTTGGTGCAAAACCGCCCTCATCACCTACTGCTGTGGAAAGGTTTCTTCCTTTTAGAATAGATTTTAAGTTATGAAAAATCTCTGTTCCTTTTCTAAGAGCGTGAGAGAAAGAGTCTGCCTTTACTGGCATAATCATAAATTCTTGGAAAGCGATAGGAGCATCGGAGTGAGAACCTCCATTAATCACATTCATCATCGGAACAGGAAGCGTGTTGGCATTTACCCCACCTACATATTTATAAAGAGGCATTCTGTATTCCGTAGCGGCTGCTTTTGCTGCTGCCAAAGAAACTCCCAAAATGGCGTTTGCTCCAAGTTTTCCTTTATTATTTGTACCGTCTAAATCTATCATAATTTGGTCGATAAGATTTTGCTCGTGTATAGGCAATCCTATAAGCTCAGGAGCGATAATCTCTCGAACGTTTTCTACAGCTTTTAGTACGCCTTTACCTAAAAATTCAGGAGCGTTATCTCTTAGTTCTACAGCTTCGTGTTCGCCAGTAGATGCTCCAGAAGGAACGGCTGCACGCCCCATCGCACCGCTTTCGGTAAACACGTCTACTTCCACTGTTGGATTTCCTCTGGAATCAAGAATTTGTCTTGCTTCGATGTACGAAATGTAACTCATAATATATTGGTTTTGGCTGACTGCGAAAATAGTACGCAAACAGCAGATTAGTATTTTTCCTTTGCAAATTTACGGAATATTTTTGGAGAGATGTAGATGATTTTTGTCTTAAATTATCATCACCTAAAATTTATAGTATAATATTTGCTTAGCCTAATGTATAATTAAATTTTATAAATCTTATGAAAAAGACAATTCTTATTCTTTCTGCAACTCTACTTGTAATGAGCTGCTCTAAAAATGAAGGAAATAAAAGTGTACTGAAAGAAGAACCTGCCGCTGTAACACACTCTACAGATAGTGCTACCGTAGAGGATGAAGGCGAAGTGCAAACTGGTAACAATACTTATACCTACCGCTATGTTGCGGAAGATGGTACTAATGCACATGTAACTTTTATAAACGATGATAAAGGTAGTAGCATTTCTATAAAAAGTAATAATAAAACTATTACGCTACCCCAAACCGAAGTTTGGGCGAAAGGTGCCATATACAAAGACCACGATATAGAAGTGGAATCTAAAGGTGAAAACCTGAAAATAACCCAAGGAAACAATGTTATTGAGTTGAAACGTGCGAGGGGGGAGTAGTAAATAACAAGAACCCCCTCTGCGAGGGGGTTAGATTATATATCATAGAGGTAATCTACTATGGGTTTTGTGTCATACTTGGATTATTGTTTACTTCCAATTGCGGTATTTGAAATCTCCACCTGTCTGCATCAACAGCTTGATTTATTCTACCGAAAGAAGCATGGTTAGTACCCGTATAGTTTCTGTCTAATGGAATATTCATTCTTTTTTGATCCCACCATGCAAAACCTTCTGCCCACATTTCTATTCTTTTCTGAAGAATAATTTCATTTATCAGTGCATCACCTGAATTATTTGATAGTGCATATGCTACATCTCTTACTGAAGTTATATCATATAATACTTGACGAGCTTCTGCTACTCTTCCAATTCTTGCTAAAGCTTCAGCTTCAATATAATAGAACAACGATGCTCTAAAATAAATATAATGTCCTTCAAAAAATGATGGATCTTTAAATTTAAAGTTAGTATAAGCAGGATATTCTTTTGATACTTCATTGAATGTATAGGTTGCTGCGGTAGCACCATTAAAGTTCTTTTTTCTATAATCTGTATCGCTGATGGCATCATATAGCCTTTTATCAATCTGTTTATATACACCTAGAAGACCTGCGTATCCTCTGTTTGTACTATCCCAATTAGAGAAAAAAGAAGCATAAACACTTGTTGTAAGAGCATTATGGGCAAAACCCCAAACCGCTTCCGTATTATTAGTCAACTGCGAAAAACCAGTTGTTGTATAAGATGTTTCATCCATAAGAGTAAAACCCTGTCTGGCCGCGTTAGCATACTCTGCTGCTTTTTCATAATTACCTATCCAAAGATACATATCAGCTGCTAATCCCTTAGCTGTCTTCTGATCAATCTTTGCTTTATTAGATCCTCTATTAAATCCATCAAGTAAAGTAATTCCCTGTTCTATATCTTCTTGTATCTTTGCATAAAGCTCTGTATTAGTTACACGTGGTAAACCCACAAGCTCTGTTCCAGTAGGTAGAGGAACACTTAAATCATTCTCATGACCTATGTAAGAAAAAGTATAAAATCTAGCTAATTGATCCAAACTATATGCTTTTAGGACTAAAGCCTGACCTAATAAATATCTGTTATTATCTGTAATACCTGCATCATTTATTGCATTTATGATATTATTCAACTGAAATATTTGGCTGTAAAAAGTTCTCCATACTATTAAAGTTCTAGAGTTGGTTAACAACTGCCCTGTAAAATTATAATAAGCTCCAAACCAATGATTAACAGCCATAGTCTGATCATTAGTTGCTAAATCTGCTGCAGACTGAATACCTTTGATTCCAAAATCATCATGATTTGTTGTTCCTCCTGCCTGAGCTTTAGCGAAAGAAAGATAAACCCCATCCAATAGAGTCTCCATTGCAGAAGGGTTCTGTGCTAATTGTAAATTAGAAACTTGCTGTGCAGGCTCTGTATCTAAAAAATCTCTACCACACCCTACAAAAACAAGGGATAACAGTAGTAAAAATTGAACTCTATATTTATTCATTTTCTTAATATTTATTAAAATTTAACATTTATACCGAGAGAAGTAGATCTTAACATGGAATATTGACCAGATGCGGTCTGACCTGTTAAGTTTAGTCTTGGATCATACCCTTGTCTCTTAGACCATAGATGAAGATTATTACCTGTTACGTAAATTCTCGCAGATCTAATACCAAAAGTTTTTAAGAAGTCATCTGATAAATCATACCCTATTGTCACATCTTGTAAACTTAAATAGTCTGATTTTATTAAGTAAAAAGAAGATACGGTACTTTGAGTACTATTAACCCTATCAACTCTTGGAATACTTGCCGTCGTATTTTCTGGTGTCCAAGAATTAAATACATCCCTATGATAATTAGTACCAATATCATTAGCAGATGCCATTAAATTTGCGTAAACAGCATCATAACCGTACCCACCCAACTGATAAGCAAAACTAACTTTAGCATTAAATCTACCAACAGAAACATCTGTGCCAAATCCTCCATACAACTTAGGGATTGCTGATTTCCCAACATAATACAATGTAGCTGCGGCAATATCATTGGTAGATTCCTTCCCTATAACATTTCCAGTAGCATCTAGTACATCTTTATACCATAAAGCATCTCCATTAGTTTGATCAACTCCTGCAAAATCCCTCATATAAAAATCATACCTTGATTGTCCTTCTTTCAACATGAAAAGACCATCTACAATACCATTTCTCTGCTGTTCTGGTAATTTCGTGACTGTATTTTTATAATGTGTAGCATTTGCAAATATAGACCAGTTAACTTTTTCAGTTCTAATCGGTGTAGCATCTATACTAACCTCAACTCCTCTGTTAACCATATTACCAATATTAGCAGGCTTTACAAAAGATCCCGTATTCGATGGTGGCTGAGGAAGGAAGTATAACATATCAGATACTTTTCTTTCAAAATATTCTGCGTCTATATTGAATCTATTTCCGAACAATGATGCTTCAAAACCTGCATTAATATTTTGTGATGTTTCCCATTTCAAATCCCTATTTCCTAATGAACTCAAGACAGGTACAGGAGTGTTTTGTCCACTATTTTGTACATTATATAAATCTAGATAAGTATAGTACATTCTATTTTCCCTCAACCTATCTAATAAGTTATCATTACCTTGCTGCCCATAAGACGCTTTTAGCTTCAAGTTATTAATTACCTTAGAATTGGCTAAGAAATTCTCTTTAGACACTTGCCAAGCACCACCGAAGCTAAAAAATGTACCCCATCTTGATTCTGGTGCAAATACGGAAGAACCATCTCTTCTTACATTTGCATTGAAGAAATACTTCCCATTATAGTTGTATAACAATCTTGCAAAATATCCCTCTACATTGTAGTTAATTTCATAACTATTTAGATACTGTATATTTCCTCCGTAGTTTAACGACGGTACATCAGGCAATAACAATTCCGTCTTTTGACCTTCTAAGTTCTCCATTTTATATTCGTTAGTTTCATGCCCCAAAAGCACGTTGAACGAGTGGCTACCTAAAGACTTGCTCCAATTTAATAACTGTTGATTACCTACAGTCAAACGTCTATCATTAGCTCTTGTCAATCTACCATTTGCAGGAGCTGCATCCCCTGCTATTGGGGTTGCTAATCTATAATAATTGGTACTTAATAAATCTACTGAAAAATTGTATGTAAATTCAAAATCATTCCAAAACTTATAGTTTGTAAACATTCTTCCTGAGAAATTATCATTTACGTTATTAAACACATCTAAATTTAAAGTTCCAACGGGATTTTGAAAAGATGCGAATTTCCTAACTTGACCTAAAAACTCTCCCATACCAAAATCGGCTACTCTATTTCCCTGTGCATCATAAACCAAATTATAATTTGCATCTCTAACGTAAACAGGATAAATAGGTGCTACAGATCGAGAAAAATTAAATGCATTAGAATAATTGGATCCAGAACCCCTTGAACCCTGTTCATAGGTCGTATTAGCATAATTCAAGTTAGTTCCAACCTTCCAATTATTAGTTACATCGTATTCAACATTTGCTCTAGTTGAAAGTCTTTCAAATCCAGATTTTAAAGAGTATCCTTCATCTTTAAGATAAGCACCTGAAAAGTAGGTTTTCACTCTCTCTGTATTTGATGTTATCCCCACAAAGTATTCTTTTCTAAAAGATGTTTTAAACAAGTTTTTAGCCCAATCATCTTGGTATAATAAGGAAGCATTAGGATTAAAAACGCCATTTGTTATTAGTTGATCAAATGGTACATTGTAAGCATTATAACCCAACTCACTTATTTCATTTGCTGCCTGCAAATGCGCTGCATCATTCGACACACCATTATTATTTCCCAGAGTTCCCCTAAGTGCCCCCATTCTTAAACGATTATAATAAGCCATATAATACTCCTGGGGAGCTTTAATTATATCATAATCTTTGACAGCTCTTGTATTAACCCCTGTTTTAATATCAAACTCGACTTGAACACCTCTTCTTGTTCCTTTCTTAGTCGTTATAATAATAACTCCATTCGCTCCTCTAGAACCATAAAGTGCATTAGAAGACGCATCTTTAAGAAATGTCATAGACTCAATATCTTGCCCTGGTATAGAGTTAAGCAATCCATTATACGGAACCCCATCTAAAACAATTAACGGTTCACTAGAAGCATTAATTGAACCAATGCCTCGCATTCTAACTACAGGCGATGATCCTGGCTGCCCTGAGGAAATAACTTGTACCCCACCTACTTTTCCAGTAATACCTTGTAACACATTACCATTTTGCAAATCCTTAATAGATTCGGACTTTATCTGTGTAACGGAACCTGTAATTTCCTCTCTCTTTTGCTTGCCAAAAGCAACCACCACCACCTCATCAATTTTAGTTTCTTTGGTAGTCGTATCTCTCTTCGCTTGCTGTGCCATGAGCAACTCTCCTCCTAAGAAGAAAACTGCTGCTGCACTTAACACTTTTAATTTCACATTCATATTAACAATATTTAATATTATATTTTAGCAAATATGTTAATTTTTCTTAACATAACCAAATTTTTTCTAAAATTTAATATAAGTAGAAAAAAAAACTGTTAATAATTTATTAATCAATAGAGGTTTTAATGCGAATTACAAATGACTTATATCATATTTAACAAATATTTAATAAAATATAGCTTTGTTTATTTAAAATAAAAAAGTCATCTTTTTTTTCAAAGATGACTTTTTTTACCATTATATAGGCTTGAAAATTAGCTTATTTCAGCTTTTTCTTCACTGCAACTTCTTCATAAACTTCCAAAATATCCCCAATTTCTATATCATTGTAGCCTTTTATGTTCAAACCACACTCATAACCTTTGGTTACTTCCTTCACATCGTCTTTAAAACGCTTCAAGCTTTCAAGCTCGCCATCGTGTTTTACGATGCCGTCTCTCAGCAATCTGATTTTGGAATTTCTGGTTACTTTTCCTGTAAGAACCATACATCCTGCAATAGAACCAACTTTGGAAATTTTGAAAACTTCACGGATTTCTACATTACCAATTACTTGTTCTCTTATTTCAGGTGATAGCATTCCTTCCATCGCTTCCTTCACATCATCTATTGCCGCGTAGATTACGGAATATGTACGGATTTCGATTTCCTCTTTATCCGCCAAATCCTTAGCATTAGCCCCCGCTCTTACATTGAAGCCGATGACAATCGCATCCGAAGCAGTTGCCAATAGAATATCGGATTCTGTAATTTGCCCAACGCCTTTATGCAAGATATTCACTTGGATTTCTTCGGTGGACAATCTTTGCAATTGGTCGGAAAGTGCTTCTACCGAACCATCCACGTCTCCTTTCAAAATAATGTTGAGTTCCTTGAAGTCGCCCAACGCAATACGTCTTCCGATTTCGTCTAACGTTAAGTGTTTTTTGGTTCTTATAGATTGTTCTCTTTGCAATTGCTCTCTCTTATTAGCGATAGTTTTCGCTTCTTTTTCATCATCATAAATTCGGAATTTGTCTCCCGCTGTCGGAGCACCGTCTAAACCTAAAATTGTTACAGGAATAGATGGTCCAGCTTTTTGCATTTGCCTTCCACGTTCGTCCAGCATTGCTTTTACCTTACCATGGTTTTTACCTGCAAGAACATAATCTCCTACATTTAGCGTTCCCGATTGTATCAACATTGTAGAAACATATCCTCTACCTTTATCCAAAGAGGCTTCTATAACCACACCTTGTGCATTTTTGTTTGGATTGGCTTTCAGTTCTAATAATTCTGCTTGAAGCAACACTTTCTCCAAAAGCAATTCTACATTATTACCAAACTTCGCAGAGATTTCTTGGGACTGTACATTTCCGCCCCACTCTTCAACCAAAATATTCATTGCAGAAAGTTGCTCACGAATTTTGTCTGGATTGGCATTTGGTTTATCTACTTTATTTAATGCAATAATCATTGGTACACCAGCTGCCTGAGCATGAGAAATAGCTTCTTTGGTTTGAGGCATTACATCGTCGTCTGCTGCGATTACGATGATTACAATATCGGTGATTTGTGCACCTCTCGCTCTCATTGCGGTAAACGCTTCGTGACCTGGAGTATCGAGGAAAGTAATGCGTTGTCCGTTTTCCAACTTCACATTATACGCCCCGATGTGTTGGGTAATTCCTCCCGATTCACCAGCGATTACATTGGTTTTTCTAATATAATCGAGTAACGATGTTTTACCGTGATCCACGTGTCCCATTACAGTAACAATAGGTGCTCTCGGTAATAAATCTTCTGCGGAATCTTCCACTTCATCTTCCACGGTTTCCTCCAAATCGGCATCGGAGAATTCTATATTATATCCGAATTCATCTGCTACCAATTGTAGAATATCGGCTTCCAGCCTTTGGTTCATAGTTACCATTACACCAAGTGAGAAGCAAGTAGAAATAACTTCCGTAGCGTTTACATCCATCAAAGCTGCCAATTCGCCAACAGTAATGTATTCTGTAACTTTCAGCGTTCTGTCTTGTGCATCCAACTCCTGTTGAAGCTCATCTCTTTCTCTACGGAATGTTCTTTTTTCTTTTCTATATTTAGAACCTTTGGATTTCCCACCTTTGTTGGTTAGTTTTTCCAAAGTTTCTTTTATTTGATTTTTAACCTGCTCATCGGTAAGTTCTACAGGCATTACACGCTCGTTTCTTCTACCTCCGCCTCTTTTATTAGCTCCGCCACGGTTTTGGTTATTCCCACCACCTTGTCTGTTTCCACCAGTTTGGTTCGGGCGATTATTTCCTCCACCTTGGTTTTGGGAGTTACTATTCGCACCTTGTTGATTTCCGCCTTGTGGTGCAGGTTTTTCTATTCTTTTTCTTTTCTTCTTCTTGTTCGCCCCTTCTTTTGGTTTAGACTGAAACTGTGTTAAGTCTATTTTTTCCTTTAAAATCTTTGGCCCATCTAATTTTTGATATTGGGTTTGGATTTTCTCAGGTTCTTGGAAAGTATGACTTTCAATAGTTTCTGGTTTTTGAATCTGCGGTTTCTGTGGTGTAGGTTTTTCCACTTTTTTCTCAACAGGTTTTTCCTGTTTAGGTGCAGGTTTTGGTTTTTCCTGAAACTGCGGTTTTGGTTTTTCTGCTACAGGTTTTTTATCTCTGTGCTGTGGTTTTGGCTTGGAAGAAGATTCTATTTTAGACAAATCTATTTTACCTAAAACATTCAGTTCGGTTTTTGGTTCAGATTTTTGTTCTGTTTGTGGTTCTTCTTTTTTCTCTGCCACAGGTTCAGTTTTTGGCAGTTCCGGTTCTTTGGTGTGTTCCGTTGCAGGTTTTTCTGCGGGAACATCCTTAGTAGGATTCAAATCTATTTTTCCTAAGATTTTGGTTTCCGGTTTTATGGTTGCTTTTGCACGGATGATTTCTGGTTCTTTCACCTCCATTTCCAGTTTCTCTTCTGGAACTTTAGAAATCACCACTTCATGCGATGCTTTGCGCTGCTCTCCATCTTTTTTGAACTCAGCTTTCAAAATATCGTATGCCGCTTCTTCTAATTGGGCATTGGGATTAGCTTCTACCTCTATGCCTTTACCTTGTAGAAATTCCACAAGTCTGGTCATTGAGATATTAAATTCCTTTACCGCTTTATTTAATCTAATTTTTGGCATGTAACCTATTTACTTTTTATAAAAAATTAAGTTTTTTTTGTATTCTAATCCTATTTTAATTTAATGCTAAGAAAATGGTGCAATTATGCTTCCAATTCTTCTTTTAGGATTTGTTTTACTTCTTCTATTTGTTCTTCTTCTAAATCTACAAGATTTACAAGTGCTTCGGTATCTTTATCGAGAACGCTTCTTGCGGTTTCCAGTCCTACTTTCTTAAATTCATCAATAATCCAAGATTCCACCTCGTCCTTAAATTCATCTAACGTTACATCGTCATCTTCGCTGGTTTCTCTGTGCACATCTATCTCGTAGCCTGTAAGCCAAGACGCCAAACGGATGTTCTGCCCTTGTTTTCCTATAATTCTCGAAATCTCATCTATCGGTGCGAAAACCACAGCATATTCTTCGTCTTCAGTAATTTCTACTTTATTTATAGTAACGTTACCCAAGGCTCTTTTCACTAAGATTTCAGGATTTTTCGACCATTGTATTACGTCTATATTTTCGTTTCTCAACTCTCTTACCACACCGTGAATTCTGGAGCCCTTTACACCAACGCAAGCTCCCACAGGGTCTATTCTGTCATCGAAAGCATCTACGGCAATTTTGGCTTTCTCACCAGGAATTCTCACTACTTTTTTCAAAATAATGGTTCCGTCTTGGATTTCTGGAATTTCCAACTCCAATAATTTTTCCAAAAACTTAGGTGCTGTTCTGGAAACTGTAATTTGTGGTTTAGAACCTTTGAAATCTACACTTTCTATAATCGCCCTGATGTTTTCTCCTTTTTTAAAGAAATCAGAAGGAATTTGTTTGTCTTTCGGTAAGATAAACTCGTTATCCTCATCGTCCAAAAGAATAGCGTGCTGTCTTCTGATATGGTGCACCTCTCCTACCACAATCTCGCCAATCCTATCACGGAATTGGTCGTACAACAAGGCGTTATTATGCTCTTGCAATTTGGTTGCAAGAATTTGTTTCAGGGTCAAGATATTTCTTCTTCCAAGTTGAGCCACAGGAATTTCCATTACGAAATCTTCCCCTACCTCAAAAGTTGGGTCTATTTTTTTAGCCTCAGAAATTTCGATTTCCAAATCATCATCTTCGGACATTTCGTCTTCCACGATTGTTTTATTTAGAAAAATCTGAAAATCTCCTTTATCTGGGTTTACTACGACATCGAAATGGTCGTCGGAGTCGTATCTTTTTCTCAAAAGCGTTTTCAAGGACTCTTCTATAATCGCCATCAGGTCTATTTTACTGATGCTTTTTTCGTCTTTAAAATCACCAAATGCTTCAATTAAAGCTATATTATCCATTCTATTTTGTTTAAAGTTTAAGGTTTTAAAAGTTCAATATAATTATTGTCTTTTATTTTAAAATTTAATTACTACTGTTGCTTTTTTTATTTCGGAATAAAGGATTTCTCTTTCCTCCACCACATCTACTTTTCCTTTCCCGATGTCTTTCGGTTTGCGATACCTTAATATTAGGGTAATTTTATTTTCATCTACATTTCCCAATTCTCCTTCTATTTCAATATCGTCGTTCATTATTACTTTCACATCTCTGCCCAAATTTTTAGCATATTGTCTTGGCAAAGAAAGTGGCTCGCTAAGTCCTGCGGACATTACTTGCAGGCTAAAATCGTGTTCGTCCCTATCCATATTAAACTCAATGGCACGGCTGGCATCCAAGCAATCTTGCAGGGTTACACCGTTGTCCCCGTCTAATATTACGGTAACATCATCGCTTGCAGAAATCTTTAAATCCAAAAGGAATAAATCCTCTCTCTCCGCAAGGAAATCATTTAATAATTGTTCTATTTTATTTTTAAAATCCATAGTCTAAAAAGGCTGAATTACCGATACGAAAAAAGGCTTTCTTCTCGAAGGCCTTCATCTATAATCCTGTAAATCTTTTGCAAAGATACAACTTTTTATTGATATAGACAAAATTCTGTTATTCAATGTACGAAAAAATCAACTGAATAATTTTTATACCTCCTTCTACTTTAAAGGATTTATGTCTTGTAGAAAGATTTCGTTTGTCTTTCAAAATATTTTAGTAATTTTGCAAAATTAACAGCAAAAAAACACATAATGAATATTACCATCGTTGGAACTGGATATGTAGGCTTAGTTACAGGTACGACATTAGCAGAACTCGGGAATTCCGTTTACTGTGTAGATGTAGATGCGGAAAAAGTAGAGAAAATGAAAAACGGCATTGTCCCGATCTACGAACCGCATTTGGAGGAGATGTTCCTAAGAAATATACAAGCCAATCGTCTTTTTTTTACTACTGAACTAAAAGAGGCTTTGGATAAAAGTGATGTCATTTACCTCGCATTGCCAACTCCTCCAGGAGAAGACGGTAGTGCAGATTTGTCTTATGTTCTTGGTGTTGCTAACCAAATTGGCGAACTGATGACTGAGTATAAAGTCGTGGTAAACAAATCTACCGTTCCTGTAGGAACTGCGGATAAGGTAAGAGAAACTATTTCTGCAAAAACCGATATTCCTTTTGATGTAGTTTCTAACCCTGAATTTTTGCGTGAAGGTTTTGCTGTGGAAGACTCTATGAACCCTGCAAGAGTGGTTGTAGGAGCGAGTTCGCAGAAAGCACAAGATATTATGGCGAAAGTATATCAGCCATTTACCAACACTGGTGTTCCGATTATTTTTATGGATGAAAAATCGTCTGAACTTACAAAATATGCGGCTAATTCTTTCTTAGCGGTAAAAATTACCTTTATGAATGAAATCGCCAACTATTGCGAAAAAGTAGGTGCAGATGTGGACAAAGTTCGTTTAGGAATGGGAAGCGATGATAGAATTGGACACCGTTTCCTTTTCCCAGGAATTGGATATGGAGGAAGTTGTTTCCCAAAAGATGTAAAAGCCCTTATAAAATCCGGAAAACAAGAGGATTTTGATTTTAAAATTTTGGAAGCTACGGAAGATATTAACCAAAAGCAAAAAGTGATTTTAGTTGATGAAATCGAAAAGTATTTTGGTGGAAATTTAGCCGGAAAAACCATTGCTCTTTGGGGATTGGCATTCAAGGCGAATACAGATGATATTCGTGAAGCATCGTCTTTGGACAACATTAAACTTCTTTTGGAAAAAGGTGCAAAAGTGGTTGCATACGATAGCATTGCCGAAGAAAATGTAAGAAAAACCATTGGCGATGTTATAGAATATGCTCCCGATATGTATTCGGCATTGGAAGGTGCTGATGCTCTTCTAATTGCTACAGAATGGCCAGAATTTAAAAATCCGAACTTCCAAATGATGGCGGAAAAACTAAACCATAAAGTAATTTTTGATGGTAGAAATATGTTCCCACTGGAACTGCCTGAGCAAAACGGATTTTACTATAAGAGTATTGGAAGGAAGACCATAAAATAAGCAAAAAGTACAATGGTAAATAAAGGATACCATTGTACTTTTTAGCAGAACATAAGGCTACTATAAAATGGCAGAAACAAAAAACACAAAAATATCTACATTCGGTTTTTTCAAATACTTTCAAAACATTGTAGGAATACATATCTACGGCTATCTCATCATTAATTTCTTAGTTGGACTATTAGATGGTTTAGGATTGGCAATGTTTGTACCGTTACTTTCCTTAGCCACAGGCAATGGTGAGGGAAGTGAGCCTTTAGGTAATCTTCAGTTTTTAGTTGATTTTATTGGCAAAATAGGTTTGGAATTAAATCTTACTACTGCCTTAATTTTTATGGTTGGATTGTTTATTTTGAAGGGAATTTTCAGCTACTTGCGTACCATTTACTTTATCAAAATTCGACTGAAATCTATAAGAACCATACGCTACCAAATGATTGAAGGTTTAAAAAACCTTTCTTACTCAGGCTTCACCAAAATGGAAGCTGGGAAAATCCAAAATAATATGATTGGAGAAGTAGGAAAAATGGTGAATGCTATGGTGCAGTATTTCAATACGATGCAGCATGTGATTATGGTAACTACTTATGTTGTTTTGGCATTTATGACCAACTGGAAATTTGCTATAATGGTTGGCATCGGTGGTTTTATTACGAACTTCCTTTACAAATATGTAAACAAAGTTACAAAAGAATACGCCAGAAAACAATCTCTGGTAGGACACGATTTCAATGGAGATTTAATACAATCCATCAATCATTTTAAATATCTAAAAGCAACCAACTATTTTAAAGTTTTTGAAAGAAAACTAATGCTAAATATTTGGAAGGCAGAGGATTTCACTTTCCGTATGGGAAGAATAGGAAGTATTGCTGAAAGCCTTCGTGAGCCTATGATTATCATCATTATCGCTGTTGTGATTATTCTACAAGTGAATGTTATGGGTGGTGATTTTAGTTCTATTCTCGTGAGTTTGCTACTATTTTACAGGGCATTAGCACATTTAGCGACTATGCAAAACTCCTGGAATGGTTTCTTAGCATCCTCCGCAGGACTCGAATCTGTTGAAACATTATTCGGAGAGTTCCGAGAAAATAAAGAACCTTATTTCAAAGAAAAAATACAAGACATTAATGATATTAAACTAACCAATGTTGGTATAAAATATGGAAATGCTGAAATTTTAAAAGACATTAATCTTACAATTCCTAACAAAACATCGGTGGCTTTTGTAGGAGAAAGCGGTGCGGGAAAAACCACACTTGCTAATGTAATTTGTGGACTTATCGCTCCGCATAAAGGAACTGTTTTTACGAATGGACAAAACATCTACGAAGCCAATTTGGATAATTATAGAGACAAAGTAGGTTACATAACGCAAGAACCTGTGATTTTCAATGATACTATTTTTAATAATGTAACTTTTTGGGCAGAAAAAACACCTGAAAATTTAGAAAAATTCAGCAAAACGATAGAAATGGTGTCAATGAAAACTTTCATTGATGAACTGGAATTGAAAGAAGATACGCCTTTGGGACACAACGGAATTTTAGTTTCTGGTGGACAAAAACAAAGAATTTCTATTGCAAGAGAACTTTACAAAGATGTGGAATTGATGATTTTGGATGAGGCAACATCTGCCCTTGATTCCGAAACTGAAAAATACATCAAAGAAAATATTGATATGCTCCATGGGAAATTTTCTATGGTCATCATTGCTCACAGACTTTCTACCATAAAGAATGTAGATACGGTTTATCTTTTAGAAAAAGGAGAAATTACTGCAAGTGGAAGTTTCGATGAATTGGTGCAAAAATCCGAGAGATTTAGAAGAATGGTGGAGTTGCAAGAGGTTTAGAAAAGTGATTTAAAAAAAAATAACAAGAATGAAATTAAACCTCTTAGAAGGCTTTAGAGGATATATGGCACTTTGGGTTGTCTTTTATCACGCTTCAGGATTTTTACCACAATTGGGGACCGGAAATCCTGTATATAGATTTTTATTTGACGGAATTTTACCTGTAGTTGGGTTCATTATTCTCAGCGGTTTTGTTACGCATATTCTTCTTGATAAAAAAGAAGATTTTAAAACCTATATCTACAGAAGAGCCCTGCGACTTTTTCCCATATTCTTAGCAACATTCTTTGTTTCGCTACTTATGTTGGACTTTGCCTATTCGGTATTGGAGCAATTGCCTTTTGACAACAAAAAAATTGAAATGAGAAAAGAACTGATTATGATGTATTATGAATCTAATCGGTTTCTAAACATTCTATCTCATCTTACACTTACGCACGGATTATTCCCTAATAACATTTTCCCATTTACTTATACCATTATGGGACAATCTTGGAGTTTAACTTTGGAGTGGCAATTCTATCTTTTTATTCCTATTGTATATAAATTATTATCAAAAGAAGAGAGAGATAAGGGCTGGAAAATAAACTTAATACTACTTATAAGTTTTTTGGTTATGGTTTTTTGGTCTTTTGGTAATATGCCCCAAAATTCTTTTTTACCTTTCCTTGTACATTATTTCCTTGTAGGATTTTTCAGTTATTCGTTTTATAAACAATATAGAGATTATGGCGACAAAAAACTTTTTTATTTCCTTATTCTTGTCGCTATTGGCTATTTCTTTTTATACCGAGTGAATGTAAGTATTATCATCCTTTTATTTATGATGATTTTATATTTCCAGATCAACCAGAACCGCATAATCAATAAAATTTTTGGTAGTAAAGTTCCGTTATTCTTAGGCAAAATATCATATTCTGTCTATTGTACACATATGATTGTTTTATATATTATAGGGGGGGGGATCAACTATCTGAAAATCAGTGATTTAACTCATGGAAAGTATTTGTATATAGTTTTATTCTTAGCATCATCTATGATTTTCACTATAATATTATCACATTTCACTTATAAATATATAGAGGAATATTTTATAAAAATTGGAAAAAATTTAAACCGTAGTCACAATAAATCACCATCTGCAAATGTTTAAATCAAGATTAGAAAAAGTATTATTTATAAAAAAACTAAAAAATTTGCCCAAAGAAATCTTTGGAGGCAAATACATTTTGGTAACATCTTCTATAGATCCATTTTTCAAAAATTGGGGAGACGACATCAGCACCGTTATTGCACAACTCATTAACCCTTCTGTAAGAATAATACCATCCAAATACTCTTTTAATATTTTTAGAAAGAAAGAGTTTTTATCGGTAGGAAGCATCATCACTTGGCTTACAAAACCCAACACTATTATTTGGGGAAGCGGTGTACAATTTCCTGAAGACAACATTATATACAAGGGTAAAGAAATAAAACCTCTGAAAGTATTGGCAGTAAGAGGTCCACTTACAAGAGACTACTTGCTAAAGAAAAACATTGATTGTCCGGAAATATATGGCGATCCAGCATTGCTTTTTCCTAAATATTACAAGCCCAATGTAGAGAAAAAATACAAACTTGGGATTATTCCTCACTTTAAGGATAAAAATTCCAAAGTAGTAAAACAAATCCTCGAAGACGAGAACATTCACTTTATTGACATTCAAAACGTTACCGACTGGAGAACTTTTATCAACGAGGTTGCAAGTTGCGAAGCAGTACTATCCAGTTCTCTTCACGGAATCATCGTTTGCGATTCTTACAATGTACCCAACGCTTGGGTAGAATTTGACAGAAAAAACCTAAAAAGGTTTACATTCAATGATTATTTCATGTCTGTAAATAAAGGTATGCAAGAACCCAAAAATTTACCAGAAACACCAACACTAGAGCAATTGATAAAACTAACGGAAGATTGGAAAGCCCCTGAAATAGATTTATCTCCGCTATTATCGGTTTGTCCTTTTATAAAAAACACAAAATAATGATTCCTAAAAAAATACACTACTGTTGGTTCGGAGGAAATCCAAAACCCGAGTCGTTCCAAATTTGCCTCGAAAGTTGGAAGAAATATCTGCCCGACTACGAAATTATAGAATGGAACGAATCCAATTTCGATATCCAATGTTGCACGTACGTGAAACTCGCTGCTGAAAATAAGAAATGGGCATTTGTTTCAGATTATGCCAGAGCCTTAGCCTTGTTCCAACATGGCGGAATTTATATGGACATCGATGTGGAAGTGAAACACAATTTAGACGAGTTTCTGCATCATCGTGCCTTTTCGGGCTTCGAGATTGTTGGCTCTCCTTTCACTGCACTTTGGGCAACAGAAGCAGGACATCCTTGGCCACAGAAAGTGCTGGATTTTTACCACGAAAAAACAGATTTCGACCTTACTACCAACACCGTTTTCGTTTCCGAATTATTGAAAAACGAATACAAAGTTGATAGCCAAAAAGATGAATACCAAGAATTGGCAGATGGCATTGCGATTTATCCTTCCTCTTATTTTTGTTTGGATTTACCAAAAAATTACGCTGCCCACCATTTTGTGGGAACTTGGCACGAAAGAGATACGCCCAATCCATTCAAAGATTTTGTACACACGTATTTCTATTTGGAGCAATTGTCGAAAAATCCAGGCGGAATGAAAGAGGTACACAACACCATTTTCAACCAAAAAATGATTTCCGCAGATGAAGTTCTTGCCCGTTTTCCACTGAGAATGATTGTAAACCATTTGATAAAAAGACTGAAAAGTAAATTTTAATCCCTATTTTTACAAAAAAATTTCAAAAACACAACAAATGTCTAAAACTGCCATTGTTTACGGAACAAGACCCGAGTTCCTAAAAGTTTTCCCACTGATTTTACAATTCAGAAAAAACGAAAAAGAAGTCTGCATTATCAACACAGGACAGCACGACACTATGCTTACCGAAATGGAGCATAGCTTTGGGATAAAGCCCGATTTTTCGCTTTCTGTACAGTCGAAAAACTTTACCAATTCTAATCTTATTGCAAAATTGATTAACGAACTTTCAGCAGTGGTGCATTCGGAAAACATCGGGAAAATCGTGGCACAAGGTGATACTTTTACCGTACTTACTTCTTCCATTGTTGCTTTTATGGAACAAAGAAAATTTTTTCATATCGAAGCAGGGCTAAGAACTTCAACCATAAAATTGCCTTTCCCCGAAGAATATAACCGACGTGTGGTTTCCCTCGGAAGCGATGTGAATTTTGCCCCGACAACACTTTCTAAAAACAACCTTTTAAACGAAGGAATTTCTGAAGAAAATATATTGCTCACAGGAAATACTATTGTGGATATGATACAATATGTTTTGGAAAAAGAGCAACTGAAAATAACGTACGAAGACCAAGTATTTATTACCGCTCATCGAAGAGAAAATATCGGGCAACCTCTGAAGAATATTGCTTTAGCCATAAAAGAATTGGCGGAAGAAAATCCAACTACCCAATTTCATTGGGCATTGCACCCGAACCCGAATACAAGAAAAATCATTTTGGATATTTTTGAAAACCAAATTCCGACCAATGTCATTTTCACAGAACCATTGGGATACGTGGAAGCCATTACTAAAATGGCAAAATCTAAACTCTTGATTTCCGATTCGGGAGGAATACAAGAAGAAGCCCCAAGTTTGAAAAAAAGAGTGCTTATTTTGAGAAATGAAACGGAAAGACCCGAAGTTTTAGAGAATGATTTCGGAATTTTAACAGGAACAGAGAAAGAAAATATTAAAAAAGATTTCTACAATTCTCTGAAATCTAACTTGAACTTTGAAGACTTTGCCAATCCTTTTGGTGACGGAAAAGCAGCCGAACGTATTTATAACGAATTAATGAAAAATTAATTATTAAATTTGAGAAAAATCCTATGATCATCGGCAACGGACTTATCGCATCGCTTTTTAAAGATTCCGACAAGGAAAATATAGTTTTCTTTGCTTCGGGTGTTTCCAACTCCTTGGAAAACAGAGAATCAGAATTTTTGAGAGAAGAAAACCTCATCCGAAAAACCATTGAAGATAACCCCGATAAAATCTTCGTGTATTTCTCCACTTGCAGCATTTACGACTCCTCGAAAACGGGAAGTAACTACGTTCTGCATAAATTGAAAATGGAGCAACTGATAAAAAACTCTGTGGAAAATCATCTTATCCTAAGGGTAAGCAATGCCGTTGGAAAAGGCGGAAATCCCAATCTTTTGATGAATTACCTCATCCGTTCCATTAATAATAATGAAACGATAAACGTACACACCAAAGCCACCAGAAACCTGATTGATGCAGAGGATATTAAAAACATTACCTTTCAACTTTTGATGGAAAACAACCTCAATAAAATTGTGAATGTTGCCTATCTTCAAAACTATTCTATCATCGAAATCTTAGAAATCATCGAGCGATTTTATGATAAAAAATTAGACTTAAATTTAATAAAAAGTGGCTCGGGTTACGACATCGAAATTCCTGATGTGGAAGATTATTTCAAAAATAATAAATTAAGCAACAAAGAGGAGTATCTTTGTGGAATGTTAAAAAAATACTATTCGTGAGATTTCCTTTCATTAACCTCCCCAACGCTTTTTAAAAACCTTGAAACCTAAATTTGTTGGCAGATTATCCATAAAATTTTTCTTTTTCGTTTCCTTAGAAAATCGATTTGAGAAATAATCGGAAAAAGACAAGGATGATAGTTTTTTATAATTAGCATAACTCTCTTTCCACAGTTCGGGGTTTTTCTGTGCCCGCCAATTCATTTGCAAAGTAAGGTGTTTATAATCAACAAGATATTGCAAAATCAAGTTTCTACGTTCTTTATTTTTTTCTTGTTTTAAGGCTTTATTAATGTGCTCCCCAATGGTTTGCCAATTGTCAAAATTTCTTTTATTACGATTATGGATTACCGAATTTTTATGCAAATAATAATGAAGTGTTATTTTGTCTGATGGTACAAATCCGATTTTATTCATCACCAATGCCGTTTGGAAACTTTGCAATTCATCTTGAGCAAAAAGTCCTTTCGTGAAATAAAGTTGATGTTTTTTAATGAAATCCAAAAGTAACAATTTGTTCCAAGAAGACGACGCATACTTTCCAGAAGTATAAGCTTTCAGAACCTCATTGTTATTGTTTAGCATTTTTAAATGAGGCGGCACTCGAAAAAAATCTTTCACTTCGTCACTACTCAGATTAATCATTTCTGTATTGCCCACCACCATTTCCAAGTCATTTTTTTCCGCAATCTTTACCAGCGTTTCTATACAATCGGGAGTTATGGTATCATCACTATCCAAAAAGAAAAGGTATTTGCCTTGTGCTGTGTCTATCCCTTTATTTCTAACAACGGAAAGTCCACCGTTTTCTTCCAAATGATAGATATTCCAATTTTGTAGTTGATGTTCTTGGATGTATTGTTCAGCAATCGCTACGGAATTATCGGGCGTTTGGTCGTTAATCAGCGTAACCTCCAAATTTTGGTAAGTTTGGTTTCTAACCGATTCGAGACATTTCACCAAAAAATCTTCGCATTTATAAAGCGGAATAGAAATCGTAACCAAAGGACTTTCCATAACTTTTTTTTGCAAAAATACGGATTTAGTTCCAAATTGGTTATCTTTGCAGGAAAATACAAAAACACAGATATAGAAATGCTAACTTCTTTACTGGCTAAATTTTATGATATTCTGAAAAGTGCAGAAACCAAATATCATAAAGCAAAATTCAGGAATAATCCTAAAAGCAAAATTCATAAATCTTTTCGATTGGGAAAGAACAATTATTTAGATATTTCTAAAGACGCCGAATTTCAGTTCGCCGAAGGCGTTACCATCAACGAATCCAATAATATAACGGTAAAAAAAGGAGGAAGGCTTATTATTGGCAAAAACACTTATATCACAAGAGCAACCATTGCT
Organism: Cruoricaptor ignavus; assembly: GCA_030538575.1. Lineage (GTDB taxonomy): Bacteria > Bacteroidota > Bacteroidia > Flavobacteriales > Weeksellaceae > JAUNTR01. The sequence goes on from JAUNTR010000002.1 coordinate 25,221, forward strand.
TGTTTGGAGAAAGTGGAGATTGGAGAAAATTGCATTCTTGGAGAAGGATTGAAAATTTTCGATCACAACCATCAGTACACAAAAGAGCCTTTTTCAGTTTCAAAAACTGAATTTAATACTGCTCCAATAAAGCTTGGAAATAATGTTTGGACCGGTGCCAACTGCATTATCTTAAAAGGTGTTACCATTGGTGACAATGTCATCTTAGGTGCGGGATGTGTGGTTTACAAAGACGTACCGGATAATACGGTGTTGATTAATAAGCAAGAACAGATAATAACATGTATAAATGATAACAAATAAAAATTACCATTACTTACACCGTATTTCAAAAAGAACAGTTCCGTTCCTAAAGAAAAGTAACCGTTTCACAGAAACAATGAAACGCGAAAAGAATGATAATACCAATGACTTAATAGCAAAAAAAATCAAAGAAGGCAAGCCATTGATGGTTACGAGGTACGGAAGTACAGAATCCCGTGCCATCTTAAATCATTTATTAATGAAAGATAACACTTCTGATTTTACAGCTATTTACAAACATCTTATTGGCGAAATGAATTTGTATTGGAAACACGACCCTAAGTTTCTGAATAACCTCTGTACACTTTCTGGTTTTTTTCCTAATGATGAACAGCTGTTAGAACAATTTGTAACCCAAATGTTGGAAGACAGTAAAAACCTAGATGTTCTCGGTATTTGGAATGAGATGGAAGAATTCATTCCAAATATTCCCGAAAATACACACCTCTGTAAAATAAGAGAATTAGAGCCTTGGTTCTATGATTTACCTTGGAGTTATGAGTTGAAAGACAGAAAAGTGCTGGTAATCCATCCTTTTAACATAGATATTATCAATCAATATCATAAAAACGATAGGGGGGGGAGCAATTATATATCAATAATAAGGTATTGCCCTCCTTTGAACTAAAAACTATAAAAGCCGTGCAAACACTTGCAGGTGAAAAGTCTGAATTTAACAATTGGTTTGAAGCTTTGGATTCAATGAAAGAAAAAATAAGCAAAACAGATTTTGATATTGCTATTATCGGATGCGGAGCTTATGGATTTCCTTTGGCTTCTTTTATTAAAAATCTTGGAAAACAGGCTATTCATTTGGGAGGTGTCACTCAACTTTTATTTGGAATTACAGGAAAACGATGGGAAGATTGGGAACATTACACTTCGCTTCGAGCCGAAAATGGTAAACATTGGATAACCCCAACAGAGGCACCAAAAGGGTTTAAAAATGTAGAAAACGGTTGCTATTGGTAAATAATATGGAGAAAAAAATTGCATTCTTAATGGGGAATCCTTTAAGCACAGGAGGTGTTGAAGTGGTAACCAAAAATCTGATTTCAAAATTATTAAACGCAAATTTACCAATTTGGGGAATTATTGCTACAGTAAAACAAAGTCAAAAAGAAAAAGAAAAATATTTATCGGATAATAAAAATTTTAAAATAATATTCTCTCCTATTGAGGAAATAAATGAAATCCTTAAAAAAAACAAAATTACCCATCTCATTATTCAACAGTTAAATATTAAAGAAATAAAATCTGTAATTGAAATTATCGATAATAAAGAGATTCGCATAATTCCTTTTTTACACGGAACACCTAATATCTATCTTCAAAAATTTAGTTTTAATAATAATTGGCTTACAAAAGCAAAAAACTACATAAAAGACTTAATCGGTTATAAATCAAAAATCGCGAAAAACAACATCTCCATTTTTAATTATATTTTAGAGAATTGCTTTCGATTTATTATTGTTTCCAATCAAAGTAAAGCAGAATTGATAAAAATTACCCAGAAAGAACATCAATATAAAATACAATCGATTTATAATATTGTGCCGATAATCGACAGCAACGCAAACAGTAAAGAAAATATTATTATTTCTGCGGGACGTTTGGTATATAATAAGGGCGTGTATCATTCATTGCCCTATATTGCGAAAGTAATGAAACAATTCCCTAGTTGGAAATATTTAATAATTGGAAACGGACCCGAATACGAAAAAATCAATTCTTATATAACGAAACATAACTGTACAAACATTTTTTTATTAGGAGAAACCTCAAACGACAGAGTTCATTATTACCTTAGAAGGTCAAAAATTTGCTTGTTATACTCCTTATATGAAGGACTTCCCACTATTTTAATAGAAGCTGGAAAATATAACAATGCCCTTATAGCATACAAATCTCCAGGGGGGGGGGGGAGAGATATAATTTCTCAAAATATAAATGGATTTATAGTAAAAAACCATAACGAAATACAAAATATACTAACAAATTTACTCTCAAATCCACATTTACTCGCCAAAATAGCAAATGGGAATGCAAAAATCATAAGTAAGTTCGATGAACAGGAAATTATAAAAAAATGGTGTAATATATTAAATTAAAATTTATGGCAGTACTTAGAAATAAAATTAGCATATTCAGCCAAACATACTTATCAAAAATATATAATATTCTTTATAATATTAGAGAGTGGTGGCGAATAAAGAGAGGTGATGTTTTTCCTTATAAATTCAAAAAGGAAAGGTATCCCGGTCTATTTTTACAACATGACTATTTACCTCTACCCAATATTCCATCAAAAATTGAAAGGGTAATATATTGCCATTGGACAGGGGATAACGAAATGTCAGAAAACAGAAAAAAAGGATACCAGTCATTAGTAGAAAATTCTGGTGTCAAGGTGGTATTGATTACCCCAAAAAACCTTCACGAGTTTATACTTGATGAATATCCGCTACACCCTGCATATGAGCTTCTTTCACTAAATCACAAATCTGATTATTTAAGGTGTTATTTTGCACAATTTTATGGTGGTGGATATTGTGACATCAAACCTATGAAAAATTCATGGATAGATTCTTTTAATTTGCTTGAAGAAAAAGACGGATGGTTTCTCTCCTACACACAAATTAAACAGCATAGCGTTAGCAAAGGACAAGGGATAATTGATAAAGATTTGAAATATTATTTTAAAAAATGTACAGGAACAGGTGCTTTCATCAATAAAAGCAATACTCAGTTTACGGTTGAATGGTGGATGGAACTAAACCGAAGATTAGATGAGAATTTTGAGCTTTTAGAAGCCAATCCTGGAATAGGTCTAGGAAAAAACAAAGGGTATCCTCTTTCGTTATTATCTGTTTCTACACAAATCATGGTACCTTTAAATTTAAAATTTCTAAATAAAATTATACATGATAATCGGGTTCTCCCAGAACTTAAAAACTATCAATAATGCTCTTCTCCATTCTTATCGCACACTACAACAATTACGATTATTTTTTAGATTGCTACAAAAGCATTCTCGCACAAACGTACCAAAATTTTGAAGTGATTATCGTGGACGATTGTTCCACAGATAATTCCTACGAAAAACTGCAAGAATTACTAAAGAGTGACAATCGTTTTAGATTATATAGAAATGAGGAAAATAAAGGTGTAGGATATACCAAAAGAAGATGTGTGGAATTAGCCAATGGCGATATTTGTGGTTTCGTAGATCCCGATGATGCTATTACAAAAAATGCGATACAAAGTGTATTATCCAATTATGATGGACAAACTTCTGCAGTATATTCCAGACTAAAATTGTGCGATAATCAACTCCATTTCATCAAATTGTTTCCTAACCAAAAACAAGTCCCTAACAACAACGCTAAATTCCTGAACGTATTTTTTGAAATGAATCACTTCTTCACATTCAAAAAAACGGCTTACGAAAAAACCGTTGGAATAGATGCTTCACTTACCTCTGCCGTAGACCAAGATTTGTATCTCAAAATATACGAAACAGGAAAATGCAAGTTCATCAACGAGGCAAATTACCTGTACCGTTTGCACGATAAAGGTGTGTCGCAAGAGAAATCTAAGAAAGAAAAACTAAATAAGAATTGGCACATTGTACTGAAAAACACTTTGGAAAGAAGAGAAATTGCTAAAATATATGGCAAAAATGTTTCTGATATAGAAAACCTACCGAAACTCATCTTCGAAAAAGAAAACACTTTGCTAAAAAAAATATTAAGAAAATTTCTATGACCGATATTTTAATAAAATCCTTCAACCGACCTTTTTATTTGGACCGTTGCATACAAAGCATAAAAAACTTTGTACAAGGAATCGATAAAATAACTGTACTTGATGATGGAACTCCTGAAAAATATTTACTAAAAATTAAAGAAAAACATCCGGAGATTGAAATCAAAACTTCCGACAGTTATTCCAACAAAATAAAAGCGATTGAAGAAAACCTAAAATCGGGAACGGAAATCAATGGTTTTGAAATTCCTACCAAACTGTGGAAATCTGCTGCAAAAGAAGCCTCGGATTACTTCATCATGACTGAAGATGATGTTTGGTTTACCCAAAAAATAAATCTTGATGAACTTTCGGCATCGGCAAAAAATAATAAAACCGAACTGGTAAAATTGGGTTGGCTTGGAAATTTTAATGATGATAAAGATATCAATATCCACAACATTGATGAAAACATTAGTGGTATTCCGCCCAAGAAATTATTTCTTCATCATCCTTTTATTATGGATTTGTTTTTTTATAATAAGTACAAATTCTTCACCATTATGTACAGGCTTGGTTTGGCAGACAATACTACAAAACGAAAATATTGGGCTTTAAACTCCATTCTCATGGGATTTTGGGAGAAAAACTATTGGCTCTACATTTGGAAAGATGCCAAAGGAAAAGTAGACGAAAAACAACAACTGAAAAACGCTGCGGTTTACTATAGAAATCAGAAAGAGAACAGGAATTTCATCGCACGAACCAAAGAGGAAAAAATGAAAACCACCTTTCAAAGTTCAGCAACCAATTCCTATCACGAATATGGTTTTGATTTTGATGTGAATCTTTTCAATCACCTCATCAATGAAGCATGGTACAACGATGAGTTTGATGCGATGCAAAACTTTCCAAAAGATTTTTCTACAGATTATTTTGAATCTTTTGTTTCCGAAAAAATCAATGTGCAGGAATTTAGAAAATGGGTAGAGCAGTTTAAAAATCAATACAGAAATTTAGGAGCCGATGTTGACTCTTGAATAGTTATCTTTGCAGAACAATAATGAAAAGTAACAAAAAAATAAAAATCCTCTTCCGCCTTCGTTCCCTCGAAATGGGTGGCGTTCCGCGTGTGGTTTTGGATTTGCTAAGAAATTTACCAAAGGATAAATTCGATATCACACTGATGCTCAACCTTTACCAAGGTGAATTGAGAACGGAAATCCCGAAAGATATCCAACTCATCACTCTTGCAAAAGGCAAGGAAGATTACAGCAAAAATCCTTTAATACAAAAAATACAGTTGGGTCTTAGACGACTGAAACTGGAAATCTACGACAAATTTCCTGCTCTACTCTATGCCCTTAAAGTAAGGGATAAATACGACATCGAAGTTTCTCCAGGTTATGCAGAGTTCGAAATGGTACTGAACTCACCCAATAAAAAATCAAAAAAAATTGGCTGGTTTCATACCGATGTGAGTTATGATAAAGACCAAAACCGTGTCCTGAAACGCATCGAACTGATGAAACGTTTCGATTGGATGATTTTTGGAGCCGCACAAACCCGACAAGTGATTCAGGATTTATACGGTGTTTCTTACCCAAAAAGTTCCGTGATTTACAATGTCATCAAACTATCGGAAGCCCGAGAAAAAGCCAATGCTTTCCCTGTGGATTTTGAAACGAAACCCGTATTTTCATCTATGGGCAGACTACACAGCAGAAAAGGCTACGACATGCTGATGCGGATACATAAAAGACTTTTGGATGATGGATTAATGCACAGCATCGCTGTAATTGGAGGAGGCAACGAAATGGAAAATCTACAAAAACAAAGACAAGATTTGGGTGTAGAAAAAACCTTTCTTCTATTGGATAGCCAAACCAATCCTTGGCCTTACATTCAGGCTTCGGATTATTTTGTATTACCATCTAAATCAGAAAGTTACCCTTTAACTATTGGCGAAGTCATGGGACTTTATAAACCAATAATCTCTACCAATGTTGGTGGAATTCCGGAAATGATAGAGCATGGTGTAGATGGGATTTTAGTAAACTGTGATGAGGATGAAATCTACGAAGCGATGAAACAATTTCTCACCAATTCCGAACTGGTAGAAACCATAAAAAACGGCACCAAAAATGCTGATACTAAATTTGATGAACAAGTGATTTACAGACAAGTTTCTGATATTTTTGAAACCGTTTTACAATAATCAACCATTAATAACTATCTTTGCAAAACCTACAAAACACAAATGAGTAAAATCACGATTATAACGCCCACGTACAACCGTGCCCATACTTTGCCAAGGGTTTACGAATCTCTGAAAAAACAAACTTTTCAGGATTTTGAATGGATGATAATGGATGATGGTTCAACCGATGATACGGAGAATTTGGTTAAGGAATTTCAGCAGGAAAATACAATTCGTATTTCTTATTTCCGAGAAAAAAACAGACACAAATTCCTCACTGTTTTGGATGGAATAAAAAAGGTAAAATCGCCCTATCATATGATTGTAGATTCAGATGATTCTTATCCCGAAAACTCATTGGAAATCCTCTACAACGAAGCAGAAAAAATCACCAACCCAAACGATTATATTGGAATTATGGGACTTTCCGCCGATGAAAACGGAAATATCGTTGGCAACTCTTATCCCAAGAATGGTTTCGATGGAAGCATCTTCGATATGCGTTATAAACATAAAGTGAGGGGCGACAAATTTGGAATTTTCTTTTCCAAATCTTATCTAAAACAAATTGAAGGCAAGGATTATTCCGAATACGAAGGCAAGGGCTATATTCCGCAGTCGGTAATTTTCAATGAATATGATGCAAAAGGACTGAAAACAAGATTCATCAATCAAGTTGTAAGAATTTACCATAAAGATGAAAACGATAGTGCTTCGGTTTCCAACACACGATGGACGGGGAAAAATGTTTTTGGTTTAAGGGAAGGCCATTTGTCTTTTCTAAATTGCTACGGCTCTCAACTTTTTTCGTATCCAAAGGCTTTAATAAGAAATTTGATAGGTTATCAATTTTATTCATTTAAAAATAAAAATTCTTTCGGCGAAATTCTTTCGGATGTGAAACCTGTTTTTATAAAGATATTGGGCGTTTTGGCATTGCCGTTTAGTTTTGTTTATCATAAATTGAAAGGGTAAATTATGGAGAACAAAAGAATTACAATATTAGATAGTGTTCGGGTGATTGCCGTAATCATGGTAATGTGCCATCATTATTACAGCGAATCAAGGTATCCAGAAATAGCACATTTATTTCATTTTGGCTTTTTAGGTGTTCCCTTATTTTTCATTATTTCAGGGTTCGTAATTTCACTAACACTCGAACGCACAGATAATTACAAAAATTTTATAAAAAAACGATATATAAGATTAGCTCCCGCAATGCTAGTTTGTTCTACCATTACCTTTGTATTCTTCAAGTTTTTTTACACGGGGGAAGGCTATGGGTTTTCCAAACAATGGGTTAGTTATTTAATTGCCAATACTTTTATAGACCCAAATGTTTTCAATATACCTTCGGGCAAAGTACGCTATTATTATTTGGATAACGCCTATTGGAGCCTTTGGGTAGAAATTTGTTTCTACTCGCTAATTGGAGCTTTGTATTTCTTTTTCAAGAAAAAATATTTGATGCTTTATACCATTATTTGTATAATTGGTACGCCTATTTTTCTTTTATTTTATAGTTCTACAGGGCATCATTTATTTTTAAAATATAATGTTTTCAGTGAAGAACAGTTAGCTCATCTAAAAGTCATTGCTCGGGCTTGTGCATTTTTCAATGAATGTTTCTGGTTTTTAGTAGGGCTTTTATTACACAAATTATTTACCAATAAAACAGAGAAAAAATGGCTTTGGTATATGCTTGCAACATTTTCAATCATTCTGTTAAAAGAAAAGAGTTTGGTAGTTACTTTATTCTCAATCGTTACTTTTGTTTTCTTAATGATATTTGTTTATAAGCCTTCCCTATTATCATTTATGAATAATAAAACTCTGGTTACTCTCGGCATAGCATCTTATGCAATGTATCTAATACATTATCACTTAGGCGTTGTTTTAGTCGGTTATTTATCCTCAGAGTATCAGTTAGGTTATTTTGCACCTATAGTTGTTATAGGATTGGTTTTAGGATTTGGCGTTGTTTTTTATAAATTTTTAGAAAGACCCATCACATCATTTTATCGTAGAATAATTTTGTAAACATTATGGAAAAAATTATTACAATTATTGTAACATATAACGGTATGAAGTGGGTGGACAGCTGTTTATCCAGTCTAAGAAATTCTTCACATCCCACAGATATTGTGGTAATAGACAATGGCTCTACAGACGAAACCACTTATTATATCACAGAAAATTATCCCGAAGTAAAAGTCATAAAATCCAAAGAAAATCTGGGGTTCGGTAAAGCAAATAATCTTGGAATAAAAATAGGGCTGGAGGAAAATTACGACTATTTTTTCCTACTGAACCAAGATGCTTGGGTTTTCCCAAATACCATTGGCAATTTAGTTGAAGATTTCTCACATAATTCTGATTTTGGTATCATTAGCCCTATACAACTTAAAAAGAATTTGGAAATAGAAACTATTTTCAGAAGTTATATTAAAGATTTGGAATCCGATATTAAAATCGTGCAAGAAAACACCTCAGCCTATGAAACAAATGTAAAAGAAGTAGATTTTACAAATGCCGCTGTTTGGATGATTTCAGCAAAATGCATAGAGAATGTAGGAGGTTTCAGCCCACTGTTCTACCATTATGGTGAAGATGTAGATTACCTCCACAGAGTGAAATATCATAAACTAAAGCACGGTGTTTCTATAAATACCTTTGCCATACACGATAGAAATGCAAAGCCTCGTGAAACGGTAAAAGAATATAACAAAAGGAAAAAGCACCCAGGTCCTTGGCCCCTAAAATATTACAATATTTTGGCTGATCCTAATTTTACATTTTTTTATGCAGTCATAAAATCATTCATCTTATTTATAACAAGTTTGGGAAAGCATTTGTTAAAAGGCAATTTTTTCAGTGTAAAGTATGATTTTATAGTGATAAAAGAAGTTATCCGCAAATTGAACTTTATTTCCAATATAAGAAAACAAGCAAAACAAAAAACAGCGTTTATTAAATGATACTATCTATTATTACTCCAGTTTACAACACTATGCCTAATCTAATAAAAGAGTGCTTAGTAAGTATTGAAGCTGCCAAAATAAACTATCCCTATGAAGTTATTTTAATAAATGACGGAAGTACAAATGAAGAGGTGAATAGTTTTTTAAACAATTATAAAGCGGAAAATACAACAGTTATTTTTAAAGAAAGTAATACAGGTCTCTCCGATGCACGAAATGTGGGAATAGAAAAAGCAAAAGGAAAGTTTATACTTTGTTTAGATTCTGACGATGTATTATTACCCGAAATAAATAATGCTATAAAGTTTTTATTGAAAAACAAAAAATATGATATTGTATATTGTGATACACAATTTTTTGGCGATAACAACACCCTTCGCAAAAGAGGTGATTTTTCAAAATTCAAAATGCAATACCTTTATAACTTCATTACCGCTACAGCCCTTTACAGGAAGGATATATCTGGAAATGGGGGGGGTACAGTACGGAAATGAAAACCAATGAGGATTGGGATTTTTGGGCGAAAATGGCAAGTGCAGGATTTTGCTTCAAATATCTACCAAAGCCATTTTTCAAATATAGAAAAATAATGAATGGGCAATCCTTATCCCAAAGAACCCGTAACGAAACTGAATTTTATGCCACAAAAATAAAATCACAATTCAACCCACACAAAGAAATTACAATCCCTGAAATCAATAAATATATTCTCAATAATTTTAAAGATAATAAAAAATATATTTTCAAGCTTTTACTTATTATTTTATTTCCAAGGATATTTAATTTTTTCAAGAAAGCCAAGTTATTTAAAAATGATATTATTATAGAGTAAAAATGAACAAGCAGACACTTTCCATTACAATACCAACATATAATCGCCCTGAGATATTAGAAAAAACAATACTTTCTTTTATAGATGAGAGCTTATTGTATGATATTAATGTCTATATATCTGATGACAGCACAAATAATCTTACCGAAAATCTAATCTTAAAATTACAAAAAACCTACCCTAAATTTAAAATCCACTATCACAAAAACCCGATCAATTTAGGGCACGATAAAAATTGTATCAAAGCTTTATCTCTTAGCTCTCAAGACTACATTTGGTATTTGGGTGACTCTTGTTCTATAAATAGGGGGGGTACGAAAAATTTTGGAAATAATCAATACCAATTCAGTAGATTTTATCAGTTGTACTTCATTTAGCCGAAAGAATATATCTATTAACTCACAAATATACAGCAATGGTGATTCATTATTAAATGATTTAGGTTGGCATCTTACAATGACAGGCATTACGATATATAAAAGAAAGTCCTTATTATTAGAGCATTTCAACACAGCTTTATATCCAAATTTCCCACAGTTTGCCCTTATTTTTTCAACTTTTAATAATAAAAATGTTAAACTATATTGGTTAAATGATAGATTAATTTTCGGAAGCGGGAAAAAGAAAAGCTATTGGTTAGATAATTTTATGAATGTATTTATAGATGATTTTAGAAAGACTATAAACAATCTCCCCCAAAATTTCAATACAGAAACAGTAGATAGAGTTATCCGAACCCACAGTGTAAATACAGGAATTTTGAGATACTACAAATTCATAAATTTAAGAATAGAAAATAAATGGAATTACAAACTTTTAAAATCAAGATTATCAGATATTAAAAAATATTCTGATTTGAATATTTTCATACTAATTTCATTGACATTAATTCCACCAAAACTTTTAAATTTTTTATACAAAATAAAGACTAAATGATACTCCAATCACCTCAATCAGAATGCCGTAGAGAAATTTAACCTATCTTTAATAAAGTATTTGAAAGAACATAACTTTCTGAAATAAGAAAAATCCTACTTCCCATTAAACCCTGTCATAGCGTTTTGTATTCCTGCAAAAGCGAAAGTA
>JAUNTR010000154.1 GCA_030538575.1 Cruoricaptor ignavus
GAAGCGGAACGGAAGAAAGCCTAAGAAAAGTGAAAGGCACGCTACATTGGGTTTCTGCAAAACACGCCATTCCGATTGATGTAAGAATCTACGACCGTCTGTTTACAGTGGAACAACCCGATGCGGAGAAAGAAACAGATTTTACGGAATTTATAAATCCTCAATCTCTAACTGTGGTACAAGGTTTTGCCGAACCTGCACTAAAAGAGGTGAATGTAGGCGAACCATTGCAGTTCCAAAGGATTGGTTATTTTACCAAAGACCAAGATTCCACAGAGGAAAAATTAGTATTCAACAGAACTGTAACTTTGAAGGATAGTTATAAACCAGAATAATAAAAAAACACCGATATTCTCGGTGTTTTTTAGTTTTTATAATTGAAGTTAGTTATTTCTCCAAAATATGTTTTACGATTAATTCTGCGTGGATTCGGGAGTTTTCTATAAACCAAAGATGCGTGTCTTTGCCCCCGCAAACTACGCCTGCCAAATACAAATTAGGAATATTGGTTTCCATAGTTTCGGGATTGTAAACGGGATTCATAGCATTGCCTGAAAGTTCTATTCCCGAGTTTTTCAGAAAATCGAAATCGGGCAAATAACCCGTCATTGCTAAAACGAAATCATTTTCTATTTCGGATATTTCACCATTTGCATTTTTATAAATCACGCTCCGTTCTTTTATTTCCAAAATCTCTGAATTGAAAAATGCTTTTATGCTACCTTCGGCAATGCGGTTTTCAATATCAGGTTTTACCCAATATTTTACGGAATCTGATATTTTATCGCTTTTAATAATCATTGTAACTTCCGCCCCTTTTCTGTAAGTTTCCAATGCGGCATCTATCGCAGAATTGCTTGCCCCAACGACCACAATTTTCTGTTGAGCGTAAGGATAAGGCTCTGTATAATAATGTTTTACTTTTGGTAGATTTTCTCCTTTTACATTCATTAGATTAGGGAAATCGTAGAAACCTGTTGCTATAATTACATTTTTCGCAATATAATTATGTTTGTCGGTTTTTACATTAAAAACATCTTGATTTTTATTAACCGAAAGTACTTTTTCGTAAAGATTAATATTAAGTTCCTTTTGCCTTGTGATTCCCTGATAATACTCCAAAGCCTCTTGTCTTCCAGGTTTTGGTGCAGTGGATATAAATGGAATTTCTGCGATTTCCAACTTATCTGCTGTGGAAAAAAAACGCATATACAAAGGATAATTGTACAATGAATTTACGATTGTTCCTTTCTCTATAACAATATATTTCAGATTGTTTTGTTGGGCTTTCAAGGCACAATTCAAACCGATTGGTCCGCCACCTATAATCAATATATCATAAACATCCATCTTTTATAATTTTTATTATTTTGTTAAAAATTTATCATTATTAATAAAAAGAATTAATTCTCTCTGTTTTTCAAAAGAATCCAACCTGTTATCGTTCTTCCATCGGGTAAAATGAGAACATACCAATAAGTATCGGTTGGTAAAACTCTGCCATTATAATAACCATCCCAAACGATTTCCGTATTACTATCTTGCTCGAAAACCTTTCTACTTTGGCGATCAAAAATTTTAATATTTGTATTTTCTTCTCCAAAAAAATCGAGATTTTGTATTTTCCAAGTATCATTTATTCCATCTCCATTTGGTGTAATTGTATTAATTAAATCCAAAATAAGTACTTCTTCCGCTTCGCTTATACAGCCTCTTTCAATTTGATTATCAGCATATCTTACATAAAACTTGTGCAAACCTGGAGAAAGATTATGAAAAACATAGGTATCTTTCCAATCTCCACCATCTAATGAATATTGTATTCTCCTATTGGCATTCGCAGCTTCTGCCAAAACTGTTACAGTATTTCCTTCGGTTGTTAGTCGATAGATTTTTGGTACATCATAAGCTTTTACTTCCACTTCTGTTCCTGTGAAAGAACAACCATTATCCGCAAAAATAGTTACTTGATATTTGCCTTCTACATCGGTTCTTAAAACCTCGAAACTTTCGTAATCTCCACTTTGGCTAAATCCGTTTAGTCCTGTAATTGTGTAAGATACAGGTGATAATCCTGAGCTGTAAATTCTACTTGGATTTATTCTTATAACTGCCGATTCCGAACTTTTACAGAAATAAACTGTTTCGCTTTCCATAGTAAATTCAGGGGCTGTTTTTAGTACAAATTTCATTAATCCTTTTCTTGGGCAAATGCCATCTGCGAAAATAATTTTAACCCAAATATCTGTAATGTTTTCATATTGATATGTAGTTGGATTTTCTATTTTTACATTGTTTTTCAAATCCTCCTCGCTTCGGAAGAACTCGAAATTTACAGCTGTGGAAACATCTGGGATTGTATCAACTACAGTATCATTAAGGTTGATAACACTTTCCCTACAAATCTCATAATTCGGAAATTCTAATGTAGAAATATCCCCAAAATCAAATTTTATTTCTAAGATATTGTGGCAACCATTGGCATCTGCCTTTAGAAAAACCGAAGGTTGCGAAACAGGATCGGGATGAAAGTTGATAATCTCGCTTTCGGATAATGCTGGCGAACTTGCATTATTGGTTTTATGAAACGTGTAATTAGCTCCCAACGTGGCTTCGTAATCCCTTAAAAAACTGTTTCCTACGGTACTGTTATTAATTTTATCTGCCAACCATTCTTTTAAATTAAATGTATAATTTCCACTAAGGTTATTGTCGCAAATAGCCTCCTGAACATCATTGCTTGTAAATGTAAGATCGTTGGGATTAATAACTTTTAATGTAATATTTTTCACGGAATAACAACCGTTTACAGATTCGAATCTTACCCAAATATCTTTGCGAACATCTACCGCATTTATAGGATAATTTTCTGTGTTAGCAATAGGATTTGTAGCGTTGTTGGCATTGTTTTCGGTTTCATAAAAAGATACTGTTGAAATAAAAGTAGAATAAGTAGGGTTTTCTGATGAATACAGTTTGTCGATTGTATCATTCAAATTAAATAGAAATACTTGTCCCGAATTGTTACAATTCAACAAAATCTGATTGTCATTTAGTTTTATCGGGGTTTCTGTTATATTAATATTAAAATCTACTCTCCCAACAGAAAAACAACCTGTATTACCTACTCCAATCCTATAATATATAGTTTGCGTACCAGAATTTGATAGTCTAAAATTAGTGGTTTGTGCAGTTATTTCACCCGTTAAAGATTGGTTGCTACTATTATAATTTCTAAAATATCTGATGTTGTAGTTTTCGGGATTGTCTATAAAATTAGCATTCAACGAGGTTAAATCATAAGTGATAATTTCATCATCATTATTATCACAATTTATAGAGATTGGGATTGCTGTGGTTTTAAGAATAGGTCCTTGCACAACTGCAAATTTATATTCCATTAATTGGGTTTCGCAGGCTGTATTGTACCCAGAGGTTATTTTTACCCAGACACTTTTTGGGCTGTTAGAAGCCGATAACTCTATTGTTGAAATAGCTGATGATGCAGAAGAGTCTGCAAAAAATTGCAAAGTTGGTCTTGGATTACGATTATACATTTGTCCCAAAATAGTTTGTGTATAATCACTCAATTGGATTAAAGTAGGCACACTAATATCTGCGGAACAAACAGGAATATTAGAGTTGGTATTTCTTACAGGAAAAGTTTCTACATTATACTCCATTTGTTTTACGACATAGCAAGGATTTTCGGGGTCGGAACTCAAACTGTATCTTATATAAAAAACTTTTCTTGTTTCATTAGCTCTTAATATTTGATTGGCAGAAACTCCTTCACTTGCCATATTATTGGCATCAGCATAACTTGTGTGGAAGGTTTTTGTAACACCTACTCCACCAACAGGATTCATTACTTTTATAATTGCATCGGAATCTACATCCAAATCCAAAGTTCTCTCCGTTGTGCTTCTACAAAGGTAAATATTAGCAATTTCGGTATCAAATATTTCAGGATTATCAGGTGTTGCATCAGCATCGGCATCTTCTACATTTAAGATAATTTTTGTGAAAATTACCCGAATCGATACTTTAACAATAGAAAAACAAGCAGAAACACAAGTGTCCAAAGTTGCAGCAGATTGTACACGAACCCAAATATCATAAGTGTAATCTTCCGCAGGATTTCCTTCATTTATACTTGTTAGTGCTTGCACATTATTTCTGGCATTGGCTTCGGAATTATGCACCGTTATCAATACATCTTCTTCATCTGTAAAAGAAATATTATGGTCTTCAAAATATTTTTGCCAATCGAAATTACTCTCCCGAAGTGGTGGATTATTATTGGTAACAATATCGCAAACAGCAATATTCAATGGTTCTGCAATAGGTTTTAGAATTGGACCCGGAGTTACATTTACAGAAATCGGACCATAAGTAATATCTCCACAAGAGGTATTTATGGTTAAATAAATTTGAGATGAGGATGACAAATTGGTTCTCGTAACTACAGCTCCTGTAGAACTCCCAATACGAAATCGTGGATTGGTATAAGTCAAATTTGAATCTACAATTTGGCAGAGCAAACGACTAAGAATGAAATCTGTTTGTGCAGCCTCGCAAACTTGTACCCTATTTGTAAGCTGTGCGGAAACTGTATTCCCCAATTTTAATAATGCTATTCGGAAACAAGAAGAATCTGTTTTATTTTCTATTCTCACATAATAAGTCTGGTTGCTCTCTATTGGTAAACTTTCAGCTAAGAATGTTGAAGCTCCGACCAAAGCATCTTCTCGAGATAAATAATATTTAAAATTAAAATTCTCCGCAGGATTTTTAGATAATATCGGATTAAAATCCCTTTGATCTCTCACCGAAGTTGTTCCACATACAATCTCGGTATAATCGTTTGGCAACGGATAATCGGATGCAACATTTACTGTAATATTTTCCTTAATACTAAACCTTTCTCCAGACCTTAGAGTATAAATGGCTTCTGCGGTGTAAACCTGCGTTATGTTTTTCGGACAGACAGAAACTGTAGTACGATTATTATAAAGATTGGTATTTAGGTAATTACCATCTTCGTACCATCTAATAGCTCTCGTTATATTTCTTCCATTAGGGGTAAATTCCCAAGCCTCATTAGTTGCTGTCCATTCACCTGTATTTCTATCGGCAGATGCGGGTAAACCGTTTTCAGTATCATCAGTTATCCCGATTACAGCGTCTTTGAATCTTGCAGAAGATGTTGCTAACGGTTTTTCTTTTA
>JAUNTR010000155.1 GCA_030538575.1 Cruoricaptor ignavus
CCTACTGGAAAGAATTACAGAGAGTTGCGTACTTTGGTAGATAAATATAAACTGAACACCATTTGCCAAAGTGGAAGTTGCCCAAATATGGGAGAATGCTGGGGAGAAGGTACTGCAACTTTTATGATTTTAGGAAATATCTGTACCAGAAGTTGCGGATTTTGTGGCGTAAAAACAGGAAAACCTTTGGATGTGAATTGGGATGAACCCGAAAAAGTAGCTCGCTCCATCAAATTAATGAAAATAAAACACGCCGTGCTAACATCGGTGGATAGAGATGATTTGAAGGATATGGGTTCTATCCTTTGGGCAGAAACCGTAAATGCCGTTCGTAGGATTTCCCCTGGAACAACAATGGAAACCTTAATCCCTGATTTCCAAGGTATCCACAAACATATTGATAGATTGGTAGAAGTTGCTCCCGAAGTAATTTCCCACAATATGGAAACCGTGAAACGCCTAACCCGAGAAGTGAGAATACAAGCGAAATATGAACGTAGTTTGGATGTCCTAAAACACCTGAAAGATGCTGGACAAAACCGTACCAAAACAGGAATTATGCTGGGATTGGGAGAGGAAAAAGACGAAGTATTCCAAACGATAGAGGATGTGAGAAATGCCAATGTAGATGTAATTACGCTCGGGCAATATTTGCAACCAACCAAAAAACATTTACCTGTAAAAAAATTCATCACACCTGAGGAGTTTGATGAGTTTGGTGATTTTGCGAGAAGTTTGGGCTTCCGCCACGTGGAAAGTTCGCCATTGGTAAGGAGTTCTTATCACGCAGAAAAACATATTCATTAAAAATAAAAAAGAGGCTCGAAAAAATTGAGCCTCTTTTTGTTTTATCAAAATCGTTGTTAGAAAAACTTCCAATAAGAAGCTTCGTAGGTTTTAGAAAAGTTTTTAAGACAAACTCCTGAAACAATTTTCATTTTTACAGATACAATACCATTTCCCTGATTATATGGAAATTGTGGAACTTTCTCTTCGGATTCTTTTTGCTCGCCATTGGCAAAAGTTACCGTCCAAGTATAACGGAAATTATTATTGGTAGAAGATGGAATAAATGCCACAATACCATCGCTATATTTCACTTCTTTAAAATTATTGACATTAATATCGCAATCATCGTTAGTTTTTTGTTGTACATTTCCAACAGCTGAGTTAGAATCCACAATATCTATATTCTTGCTACATTGTGCCAAACCTTGCCCTGTGAGAACAGAAAGCGAAAGCACCGTTCTACCTGCCGATGTAGGTTTTAGTTTCACAGAACTTTTTCGGAAATCGCCTTCCAGTTGCGAGTTTCCACCAATCGTTACCCAAAGATGGCAATCGGTACATTGGGCATTATCATTTTGTAATGTATAGGTTTCCACATCATTAATACCAATGGTAGATTTCCCTGTAATATTGCATTGAGCCGACAATAAAAAAGAAGCAAAAATGCCAAATCCTAAAATAATTTTTTTAATCATAAAATTAATATTTTTGTTAAAGACAATTCATCAAAAAAAGAACACATTACCCATCAATTAAAAAAATGGAAACTGTATGTACTTTTCAGGAAGTAAATGTACAAAAAAAAATGAGAAATCGAAAAATGGCTGTTTTTAACTTAATTTCGGAAATCCCCCATATCTAATTTTAGAGAAAAAAAGTTGGAGAAAAAATTAGAACCTCCAACTCCAGAATTAGAGATAGCGTAATCCAAAGTCAGACCTTTATATTTTATTCCCAAACCTGCACTCGGCTGAAAGGAAACCTTGCGTTTCAAATCCTCAATATCATTAATCATCTGAAAACGATTGACACCAACACGAACAAAAATCATATCCTGAAATTTCAATTCCGCACCGGCATAAGGCGTGATGCTTGCAAAATCAGTAGAAATTACAGCAGCAGTTTTTGCGAAATCTACATTAATTCCTGCTTCGGGCAAGAGCTCCAAATCTCTGGAAAGTTCAAAATTTTTGCTTGCTCCTAAGTTCAGTTTAGGCATTGTAATTTCCATTTTATCTTTTGGTGCGGGGTTAAATTCTTCGCCATTTACGACAGCAGAAAGTTTGTCCTCGTTCACTTTCCAAAAATTCACGGTAGTTATCGCATCCCTCAGCATTGCTCCGTAACGCCAACCATTATCCGCCTGATACATTGCCCCAAGGTCGAAACCAAAACCAAATCCGTTGGCAAATTCGCCCACATTTCTGTACACCAATTTGGCATTTACCCCGACATTTATCCTATGATTTCCTGCGGGATGAAAGGCATAGGAAACAATCCCTGCATAATCGGCTTGCGAAAATTTTGTGATTTTATCGTAATCTATATTCCCTTCAGAATCTATCATCTGCGTGGTATTCAGTATATTATCTACCCCAAGTCGAACCACCGAAATCGCAAATACACCACCGTTATAATCCAAAGATTTGGCAAAACCAATATAATCGTATTTAGCAATACTCTCGAAATATTCGGCGTGCATTGCCGCACCTTGCCAATCTCTTTCTATGCCCAATAATCCTGCGGGATTCCACATTGGGGCGTAAACATCGTTTTGGTTAGAAATAACCGCTCCTCCCATTGCCAAACCTCTCGCACCTGCACCAATGTTTAGAAATTCATTGGAATATTTCCTAACAATTTGTGCATTGACATTGCCAATTGTAATTAAAAAAAATAAAAGTATATAATGTTTCATTCTTTATTTAAGCTGTAATTTTTTTGCTTCTTTCCTCGATTTCAAAATACCATTAACAACGATGGATAATATCATTACCAAAGATGCCACGTAAAATATCGGACTCATATGTTCGGAATCACCAAAAATAAAATATGCCAAAATAATCCCATAAATCGGCTCTAAATTCACCGTAAGAATCAGCGTAAACGGTGTAATATATTTCATTAAATTAATGGATTCCAACATCGGATATGCCGTGAACAAACTTGCTAATAAAGTAACTAACGCCAAATCGCCGTAACTTATTTCATTTAAAGAAAAAAATTGTCCGCTAAACAAATAATAAACAGAAAGAATTGCCCAACCGCAAAAAATCTCGTAGAAAATAATATTTCCCGATGATGTTTTACCGTAAATTTTCCCATTGAAAACCGAAAAAATAGTGCCTAATAATGCCGCAATAATACCATAGATAATCCCCTCTTTGTACTGCAATTCAGTTTGGAAAATAAGATACATACATGCCATAATCACAATTCCCATAACGACTTCGGACACATCTATTTTCCGTTTAAATATAAAAGGTTCTAAAATCGATGCAAATAAGGTGGACAAAGACAAACAACTCAAAGCAATGGAAACATTGGACATCTTTATAGATTGAAAGAAAAATAACCAATGAAAGCCCATAAAAGCGCCGATAACTAAAAGTTTTAAGAATATTTTTTTGGAAACCGCAATACTTTGTTTTTTAAAAAAACGGATGAAAACAAAAAGGAAAATAGCTGCCAACAGCATCCTATAAAAAACCAAAGTATGAGCCTCAGCAGAAATCATTTTTCCTAAAACTGCTGTAAATCCCCATAAAAACACAATAAAGTGTAAACGTGCTAAAGCTGTACTTTTCATAATATTTTGCAAAACTATCATTTATTATTCAGAATTCTGAATACTGAACCTAAATTCTTAAAAAAAGTTTAATTAAAGAAATGCAACTTTCACTCAAAAAAAATCCGTTTTTGGTTTTTAAATAAAAAAGCTTAATTTTAAAGCATAATTTTTTTCAAACATATCTATGGATTTAGAATTCAATAAAAGAGAAGACCAAAATAGGCTGAAACTTTCTGAACTGAACAGAACTTTGGCAGAAATAAAAAAAGGCGGCGGAGAAAAACGCTTGCAAAAACTAAGAGATGAAGGCAAAATGACCGCCAGAGAAAGAATAGATTATCTACTCGACAAAAAATCGCAATCCATAGAAATTGGTGCTTTTGCCGGTTACGAAATGTACCCTGAACACGGCGGTTGCCCAAGCGGAGGCGTAGTTACCGTAATGGGATATGTATCTGGTAAACAATGTATTGTAGTTGCAAATGATGCTTCGGTAAAGGCAGGAGCTTGGTTTCCCATTACAGGAAAGAAAAACCTGAGAGCCCAAGAAATCGCTATGGAAAATCGTTTGCCTATCATCTACCTCGTGGATTCCGCAGGCGTATATTTGCCAATGCAAGATGAGATTTTCCCTGATAAAGAACATTTCGGGAGAATTTTCCGAAATAATGCTAAAATGTCTTCGATGGGAATTATACAAATTTCTGCCGTAATGGGCAGTTGCGTTGCTGGTGGAGCTTATCTGCCAATAATGAGCGATGAAGCAATGATTGTGGACAAAACAGGTTCTATTTTCTTAGCGGGAAGTTATTTGGTAAAAGCCGCCATCGGAGAAAGCATTGATAATGAAACACTTGGTGGAGCAACAACGCACTGTGCTGTTTCAGGAGTTACCGATTACAAAGCTAAAGACGACAAAGATGCCTTAGATAGAATAAAAAATATTATGAAATCCATCGGCGATTTTGAAAAGGCTGGTTTCCAAAGAAGTGAAAGCGTTCCACCAAAAGAAAATCCTGCTAATATTTTCGGAATTATGCCTTCTTCCAGAGCGGAACAATACGACACTTATGAAATTATAAAATGCTTGGTAGATAATTCGGAATACGAAGAATACAAGCCCGACTACGGAAAAACCATCGTATGTGCCACAGCAAGAATTGATGGTTGGAGCGTGGGAATTGTTGCCAACCAAAGAAAAATGGTAAAAAGCGGTAAAGGCGAAATGCAGTTCGGTGGAGTTATCTATTCGGATTCTGCGGATAAAGCAACCAGATTTATCGCCAATTGTAACCAAAGGAAAATCCCATTGGTATTTTTGCAAGATGTTACAGGTTTTATGGTCGGAAGTAAATCCGAACAAGGCGGCATTATAAAAGATGGAGCTAAAATGGTAAATGCGGTGTCTAATTCCGTTGTACCAAAGTTCACGATTATTACAGGAAATTCCTTTGGTGCAGGCAATTACGCAATGTGTGGCAAAGCCTATGACCCAAGACTTATCGTTGCTTGGCCTTGGGCAGAACTTGCCGTAATGGGTGGCACACAAGCGGCAAAGGTTTTAGCACAAATACAAGAATCTACGCTGAAAAGACAAGGCAAAGAAATTTCGGAGAAAGAACACCAAGAAATATTGGA
>JAUNTR010000156.1:0-3226 GCA_030538575.1 Cruoricaptor ignavus
TTTGCCTCATCATATAATTAATGGAAGTTACATAAATCCCCAAAATCGTAAGCAAAGAGAGAAATGTCCCGAGAAGCATCGGTAAATTATTTTTAATTAAGGATTGATTTTTCCTCGGAAAAACCAAAGATAAAGTGTAGATGGTTTTGCCCGAATTGTCCTTGAAAAGCGGCTGACTGTATATCGTATTCTGCTGTTGTTTGGTGTAATCGTCGTCGGATATATTGGTGATTTTATTATTTTTATCAAAAATAGCAAAACCAAATTCACTACTTATTCCATTTATTTTCAACTCTCTGGAAACTACGGAATCTACAACACTGGCATTCACTCTTTTATCTATTGGGCGGTTGTTGCCCACAATTCTCGCAAATTCTTTCAAATTGTATTCTCCCGAAGAAATAGAAGCACTGAGGGAAGGCGTAAGCGGTTGCATATTTTGGCTATCTCTTCGGATGTTTACTAAGGCTTCTTCGGTCCACATTTTTATGCGGTTTAGGCTGTCTCCTGTGTTGGCAATCGGCAGATTTTCTTTTTCTATAATACTATTTTGGTAAGTAATCATTCTTTTGCTCGCAGAGTCTTCCACCTGTTGTACAATGGTGGAAGTTGGTTGTTCGCTATTTGCAGCAAGAACGGTTTTTCCGAAGTTTTTATAATTTTCGTTGAGGAAACGGTCGATTTCTATATCGGCAATTTCTTGTACAGAATGTTCCAAAGCAGTAGTTACTTTATTAGAAAAATCTTGCTCCAAAGCACCATAATACTCTTTTAGCCATTTGATTTGTAAGGTTACGAAAACCACTACGGAAATGGACATCAGGATAGATATAATGGGAATAAAACGTTGGTTCATTTATTTGGATTAAATTTCAAGTGTTAAAATTACGACATTTAACAATATAAAAACAAAAATTGCACAAAAATATTGTGCAATAATTCTTAAAAGTATGATTTTTAACAGAATTAATTTAATTTCTGCTTTCCTCTATTTTTTCTAAAATCGCTTCGGAGAATAGTTTTTCATCAATAAAATACTGGATGATTGCTTTCTTCATCAGCAAAGATTGTTCGTTGGGTTTCAGTTCGGGCATTGGTGTTTTTTCCGTGAAATGAGGAAAACCATCATCATCGTAATGCGAAAAATCGAAAAATCCAAAAGGTTGCAACAATCTGCAAACCGCAATGTGGATGAGGTTTACCTTGTCATCTTTCGTATAATTTTGTTTTCCGCTTCCCAGCTCTTGCACACCGATAAGAAATAAAATACTCTCGATTGGCGGATGGGGTTCTGTATTTAGATTACTCTCAAAAAAAAGTTCTATTTCTTTCCAAAGTTCTGCTTCGTTCATTGTTTCAGTTTGGTTTTTAAATTTAAAAATTAAAATCTGTGGAGATTATATTTTCCCTTCCAATTTCAATAAAAAAGTATATTCCAACACATCGTCTTTCAGGGATTCAAATCTTCCGCTTGCTCCGCCATGTCCGCTGCTCATATCTGTTTTGAATAAAAGTAAATTATTGTCTGTTTTCAAATCTCGTAATTTTGCCACCCATTTTGCAGGTTCCCAATATTGCACTTGTGAATCGTGGAATCCTGTGGTTACTAATATGTTAGGATAATCTTTTTCGGAAACATTGTCGTAAGGCGAATAGGATTTCATATAATCATAATACGCTTTTTCGTTGGGATTTCCCCATTCATCGTATTCGCCTGTTGTTAGCGGAATATCCTCGTCCAACATTGTTGTTACAACATCTACAAACGGCACTTGTGCAATAATCCCGTGGAAGAGTTGCGGTTCGTAGTTCATCACAGCACCTACCAAAAGTCCGCCTGCACTTCCGCCCATTGCGTAAAGGTGTTCAGATGAGGTGTAGTTTTCTTTAATTAAGAATTTAGCAACGTCTATAAAATCAAAAAACGTATTTTTTTTGTGTAACATTTTTCCTGTTTCGTACCAATTTCTACCGAGATATTCTCCACCTCTGATGTGTGCGATGGCAAAGATAAAACCTCTGTCCAACAAGGATAATCGCACGTTGGAAAATCCTGCATCTACCGTATGACCGTAACTTCCGTAGCCGTATAATAATAAAGGCGTGTTGGGATTTTTTTTGGTTTCTTTGTGGTAAACCAACGATATTGGGATTTTTTTGCCATCTCGTGCTTCTGCCCAAACTCTTTCCGAAATATAATTTTCCTGAAAAAACTGTCCGCCCAATACTTCTTGTTGCCTTAGGATAGTGAATTTTTTTTCCTTCATATCATATTCCAAAGTTGTGCTTGGTTGCGTGAGAGATGTGTAACCGAACCGAAGTTGATGCGTGTCGAACTCCAAATTGAGACCAATATACGCCGTGTAAGTCGGGTCGGAAAATGGCAAATAATGCTCGCTTTTATCTTTATGATTAATGATTTTTATTTGCAACAAGCCCTCTTTTCTTTCCTCTAAAACCAAATAATCTTTAAAGATTTCAAAGCCTTCCAATAAAACATCTTCTCTGTGCGGAATGATTTCTTCCCAATACTCCATTTCTGGATTTTGTACCGTAGTTTTCACGAGTTTGAAATTGGTTGCTCCATCAGCATTTGTGATGATATAGAACTCGTTTTCAAAATGTTCCACCGAATATTCCAAATCTTCTTTTCTTGGTTGTAGCGTTTTCCATTCTGCAAAAACATTGTTAGATGGAATGAAATGATGCTCATCCGCCACTGTGCTGGATGTTCCGATGAAAATATATTCCAAAGATTTGGTTTTGTAAACATTTACGTCAAACGCTTCATCTTTTTCATGAAAAACCAAAACATCATCTTTGGCATCCGTTCCCAATTTATGGCGAAAAACTTTGTAAGCCCTCAGATTTTTATCTTTTCTGATGTAGAAAATATGTTGGTTATCATTTGCCCAAACGGCTTTTCCTGTCGTGTTTTTTATTTGGTCCGAAAGGATTTTTCCCGTCTTCAAATTTTTGAAATTGATGGTGTAAATTCTCCGTCCTACATCATCGGTAGAAAAAGCAGCGAGTTCGTTATCAGGACTTACCGCAACGCTCCCGACTTCCAAGAAATCTTTATTTTTTGCTAAAATATTTACATCTAAGAAAACCTCTTCTTCGTTATCGAGCGATTGGTGTTTTCTACAAAATATAGGATACTCTTTCCCCGCTTCGTATTTTATGATATACCAATATTGATTGAAGAAATAAGGCAAAGATTCAT
>JAUNTR010000156.1:3326-5204 GCA_030538575.1 Cruoricaptor ignavus
TCTTGTATCGTTGTGTTTTCGTAGGGTTTTGTTTATTTTTTTTGCTTTTGGGGGTTGCATATATTCGTTCAGTCTATTCGTTTAAGTTTTTCCGATAAATTTTCGGAAGTAAAATATTGTAGATACTCTATTTTTTTTGTTAAAAAATAATCGGTGTATAAATTATAATCTCCCGTTTCGTAGAAATGCAATATGGCTTCCAAATATTGTTTTATATCATCATTTTTAGATGAGTAAACAGGAACAATATTTTCGCTCATCAGCACAATACTTTCTACTAATCTGGATGTTCTTTTGTTACCATCTATAAAAGGCTGAAGTTTGGCAATGTTGCAATGTAGAAATATAGCTCGTTCCAGTGGGTTTTCTATTTTACTCTGTTGTAGCATAATTTCAGAAAATCTATTTTCTATCTCAAAAGAATTGCTTGGTGGGGCATAATCTGTTCCCGATATTTTAACGGGACGAGTTCGGAAAAGCCCTTGTTCCTTTGCAGATACCAAATTATCTATAATATAAGAATGCAATTTTAGGATAAAATCTCGATTGATGATTTCTCGGTTACCTTTCTTTATGTGTTCTATTTCAGAAATAAAAGCATTGTATAGGTTTTTCAGCATTTTGGCATCATTGTATTTTTTTTCTGATGTTACATCGCTTTTTAATAGAAGTTCGGTTTCTATTAAAGTATAAGTGTTGCCCTCAATCTTCCCCGAGTAGTAAGCCCAATTAATCGCTAAATCTTGGATTTCCGAGGAATACAATTTATCCAATGGCATAATGTGATTATTTTGCAATATCAATTCCGCCATTTTTTCCTGTTGCTGATTAAATATTTTCATTACTCAGATTTTATGATTATTTCATACAAATATAATCTGTTTCTTGCTAAAATTAAAATTGTATAAATAAACAGAAACCATCTTTCCTCAATAAAAAGGCAAAGACGGTTTGATGTTTTTAATTAAAAAAAGGAAGACGAAATTATTTTCCGTTTTTTATATATTTTTCTATTGCCATCGTCATAGATGGGGTTTCCTTGGTTGGAGCCATAATATCTACCTTCAATCCACATTCCTCTGCGGCAAGTTGTGTGGTTTGTCCGAATACGGCAATTTTGGTTTTGTTTTGCTTGAAATCTTTAAAATTTTCGTGTAAAGATTTTATACCTTGTGGACTGAAAAACACCAACATATCATAATCTTTTATTTGGATATCCGAAATGTCCGAACACACCGTTCTGTACATAATCGCACGAGTCCAATCTACATTCGCTTTGTCTAAAACCGCAGGAATATCAGCATTGAGAACATCAGATGATGGCAAAAGATATTTCTCATTCGGGAATTTTTTGAAAAGCGGAATTAAGTCCGAAAACAACTTTTCCCCGAAACCGATTTTTCTTTTTCTATAAACAATATGTTTTTGCAAGTAGTTAGCAATCGCTTCGGACTGGCAAATGTACCGCATAGAATCTGGTACGGAAAAACGCATCTCTTCCGCCAATCGGAAATAATGATCCACAGCATTTCTACTTGTGAAAATAATCCCCGTATATTGCGAGAAATCTATTTTTTGCGTTCTCAAATCTTTAGCATCGGCACCTTCTACGTGGATAAAGGGCCTAAAATCTATCTTTACTTTTTCCTTTCTGGCAATTTCCAAATATGGTGAAGACTCGCTTGGTGCAGGCTGTGAAACCAAAATCGACTTTACTTTCATCATCAATCATTATATTAAAAAAATAGCAATTTGCTAAGTGCAAACAACGGAGCAAATTGGAGCGTGCAAATATACAAAAATTTATAATACCATTCTTTTGGCAGGATATAATTTTTGTTGAAAGTAAAAAATAATATTTTGAAACTGAAAAGAAAT
>JAUNTR010000157.1 GCA_030538575.1 Cruoricaptor ignavus
AACTTGTTGTTTTAATAGGGTTTAACAATGGAAACTACGAATCTATCGACCTTAGCGATTGGATTAGCAAAAACCCGACTGATGTTATAAAAGGGACTTTCAAACTTAGTGATGAACTTGCGGCTAAGTTTCCGAAAAACGATGCGTTTATAACGCCTTCTGTTTAAGTTTTTAATTAAATAAAATTTATATAATAATAAATAAATTCCCATAAATATTGGTAATATTACAAAATATGGCTATTTTAGTTATAATAGACAAATAATAATGAGATACATTTCTAAGGTTTTAATTTTACTGGTTTTTAGCATTATATTTTTGTCTTGCAAAAAAGAAAATACTTTGTTTGAAAGCGAACCTAAAACTCATCTTCCAAATTTTGGAAATGTGAATATAGATGGTGTATTCCATAGAAAAGATGGCAGGCTAAAAGACAAAGATTCCTTAGAAAAAATCTTGGATAATTATTATAAAACGGTTTGGGAAAATGGCGATTTGTGGGGTGGTTTTCTCGTGGCAAAAGGCGATAAAATTCTCTGCGAAAATTATCGTGGTTTTGCACAAGACAGCACGCAACAACCGATTAAAAGAAATACGCCATTGCATGTAGCCTCCGTTAGCAAAACCATTACCGCAATGGCAACACTGAAATTGGTAGAAGCTGAAAAATTGAATTTAGATGACAAAATAACCCAGTTTTTTCCGAAGTTTCCTTATCCCGATGTTACCGTAAAAATGCTACTGAACCAGAGAAGCGGTTTGCCAAAATACGAGCATTTTATAGACCATATAAAACCTGAACCAGAGGAACTTGCTAAGCCATTTCTTACCAATCAGGATGTGATGAATATGCTTGTGAAATACAAACCCGAAGCCGCCCGAATGCCCGATACAGGCTTTATGTACTGCAATACCAACTACGCAATATTGGCATTAATTATAGAACAAATTACGGCAACCAATTTTCCCGATGCGATACAGCAAATGGTATTTCGTCCGTTGAAAATGAAACATTCTTTCATTCTTCAAGAAAAAGATATGGCAACTGCCGCAAAGTCTTTCTACAACAAAGGTCCGAAAGTGTATCCCTACGACAGACTCGATTTGATTTACGGAGATAAAAATGTGTACACTACGCCTCGTGATTTATTCAATTTTTCCAGAGCGATGTTTGCGGATAATTTCTTGAAAAAAGAATTGATGGATATGGTTTTCCAACCGTACAGTAACGAGAAACCGGGAATTAATAATTATGGTTTAGGTTTTAGGATGAAGATTTTCGATGATGCCAACAAACTCACTTATCATAATGGTTGGTGGCACGGTACAAATTCGGTTTTTGCTCATTTATTGGATTCCAAAGTTACGATTGTGGCGATTGGGAACAAGTATTCCAAAAGGGTTTATTCGGCATTAGCATTGTCGGCTTTGTTTGAAAATTTCCCTTACGAAACCGAAAAATTGCAACAAGCATTGGGAACAGATTCCTCAAATTCCTCCGCAGATGTCTTGAGTGTTGAGGAATAATTTTTATTTTAATATTAATTCTCTATTATCTTTTATTAATTATCAATTCTTCATTATTATTTATTAATTGCAATCAATATCTCATTAGCCATTATTGACTAAATAATGAAAATTGAGCCTTTGTAAACGCCCTATTCATCGGGGTTAAAATTGGTCAAGAGGAATTGATGATTTTGTCAAGAGGAAATCATTAATTCATCAAGACCAATTTACAAATTCCTCTTGATGAATTTGGTGTTTCATCAGCATCGGTAAAAACCTTGATTATGTAATAATCAATAATTGATAGAAAGTAATGAATAATTATTAATTCTCTATTGTTTGTTATTAACCTTTATTCTCCACATTCGGATAACTATTTAAAATTTTAATCAAAGTACGAAGAAGAGGATGGTAGCAACCGAGCATTTAGAGGTTTGAACACAAAGTCGCAATATACTCAACTTGGATATTGAGGAATAATCTATAAATTTGCACAAAATCTGTTTATGAAGAAGTTACTATTCGGTCTTATTTTCGGTGTAATGCTCGTGTCGTGTGCCAGAGTTGGCTCGCCCATTGGCGGTAAAAAAGATACGATTGCCCCGAAATTTGTAAGTGCCAATATAGACAGCAGCCGTGTAAATGTGCCAACGAATATTGGCGAACTCAAAATTTATTTTGATGAATATGTGAATTTAAAAGATATTCAGAAAAATCTTATTATTTCTCCGCCCATCAATCTTACAAAAATTTTGCCTACGAGTTTGGCGAACAAATACATCCTTCTGCAATGGAAAGAACCGCTGAAAGATAGCACAACTTACAGTTTTAATTTTGGAAATTCTATTGTAGATTTGAATGAAGGAAATCCTTTGCCTTATTACAATTTTGCGTTTTCCACAGGCGATAAAATAGACGATTTGTTTATCTCGGGAGATGTTTTTAATGGAATGGAAAAACGCCCGACAGATAATACAACTACCACAAACACAAACGATAAAAAGAACTATGTTGTCGGACTTTACCAAGAAAAAGACAGTATAGATTACCGCAAAAAACCCAATTATATTACCAAAGCAGATGCCGATGGTTATTTCGAACTCAATTATCTTTCGCCGGGAAAATACAGGATTTTGGCTTTTGATGATGAAAACCAAAATTCAGTTTTTGATGAAGGAAAAGAAAACGTGGCTTTCCTAAAAGAACCCATTGATTTACAGAAAAGTATATCGGGAAAGGAAATGAAAATCTTCCCGACTAAAAAAACTTTGAAATACAAAGAAATGAAATCGCAAGTTGGTGGTGCAATGATGATTTTTGAAGGTAATCCTATGACGGTAAATGTTGAGTCGCTTTCCGAGAAATTGCAAGATTATAAAGTAACACACAAACCGAAATCGGATACCGTAAATATTTGGTTTGATGCGGCTAAGCAAAACATTGGTTTAGCGAATAGCGAAAACCTGAAATTTGCCTACGAAGCTGATGATAAAAAAGGAGAAGCATCATTATTCTACCGTGAACCTGCACAAAATGAAATGACGATAAGTAATGCGAGAGGCAACCTTGTTCCGCCCAAAAAACCTTTTGAAATTACAGCCAATTTACCGATAGAAAAAATACAACCCGAGAAATGGACTTTGAATATCGATAGTCTTACAACACAACATTTTTCAGCTAAAATATCAGAAGATAATCCGTATAAAATTCTCGTTTCTTCGGAGTTTGAACCCGGCAAAAAATATTCGCTTACCGTACCGAAAGAAACAGTTTCTTCTTATTACAAATCGATAGAAAAATCATATCAATTTAACTTTGAGATAGATAAGGAAGAGAATTACGGTAGTTTTAGTTTAGAAATTCTCAACGCTCCCGATGTTCCGTTTTGGGTTCAGTTTTTGGATGAAAAAGGCGAAGTGCAATTCTCGAAAAAAACCACAGAATCTAAGCTTTATTTCACGGAACTAAAACCTGCCAAATACAATCTGCGAATTTTGGTGGATAATAATAATAACGGATTTTGGGATGAGGCAGATTTCCAAACACTTA
Source organism: Cruoricaptor ignavus (assembly GCA_030538575.1). Classification (GTDB taxonomy): domain Bacteria; phylum Bacteroidota; class Bacteroidia; order Flavobacteriales; family Weeksellaceae; genus JAUNTR01. Next base: position 3,559 of record JAUNTR010000157.1, read on the forward strand.
CCTTTGCGGAAGATGTTTATTTCTTCCCGAAAACCATAGAAATTCGTCCGCTTTGGGAAAACAAGGAAACTTGGGATTTGAAAACCGACAGCACGGAAACTCCAATTTTGGAAATGAATGAAAACCTCACCGAAAAAGAAGAAACAAAATGAAAACATTTCTAAACATACTCTATTGGTTTCTAATCGTATTGGCTCTCATACAATTTGTTCCAGTCGACAGAACCAATAAACCTGTGCAGGCAAAAGATAATTTTGTTGAGATGATGCAAACGCCAACAAAAATAGAACAACTGCTAAAAAACTCTTGCTATGATTGCCATTCCAACGAAACGGTTTACCCCGATTACGCTTATGTTGCACCAATTTCTTGGTCTATAAAAAACAACATCAATAAAGCAAGAAAACACCTAAACTTCTCAGAATGGGGAACTTATAACCGAGAACAAAAAGAAGGAATGCTGGAAAATACCATTGCAGATTTAAAACAAAACAGAATGCCACATCCTGGTTATGTGGCTCAGCACAAAGATGCCAGACTTTCTGAGGCGGATAAAAAATTGCTTATAAATTATTTTGAAAAAATTTTGGCATCGGAGGAAAATAATTAATTTTTCCAATGCCAAAATTTAGGGAATTAGGCGGATTATAATATATTTTTTATTTCCAAAATATTGTTTCCGACTTCTATTTTGTCGCCTATTTTTTTGCCTTTCAATTTAGAGAAAATCGGTGCTTCGGAAGAGATGCAAAATATATCTTTTCCATCAATTACAAATTTCGGCAAAGGAACGGCCATAAAAAAATAATTTTTATCGGTTTCCACCAAAGCTCCCATTTCTATCTCAGTATAAGTTTTGTTTTTTTCTGCGAGAACAAATGCAAGGTCTTGTTTCTCTTTGTGTAGCATTTTTTCGTATCTCAGTTGCATATCTTTGGCTTCGGTTTGTCTTGCCAAATCGTCGGGATCCGATGTATCATCTTCATCCAAATCCGATGCTATTTTGTATCGTTCTACAGAATGTTGCAAATTACTGATAACTCTTTCCTGTTCCTCGATGATTCTACCGAGTATATCCTCTCTTTTCATTTCTTATTTTTTTAGGTAAGAACACAAAGTTAGTGAATATTACCCAAACTCATCACAATTTAAAATATGATAAAAATTGGATATTACAGTTGCAACGATACGATATTAATTGGGAAAACTATTTGTTGTTTGGTAATTCATCGGTTTTTCATTAGTGAAGTAAAATGATATTTTTTAGGAATTTAATATTTATTTAGGATTTGTTTTTTGTATGGTTGGCCGAAAAGCTATAATTTTGCAGGATTTTTGTCGTTACACTTCTTATTTTAAAATTTATAACGGCGGAGTAAAGTTTTTACCTATGCGATACAGAATATTTTTGGTTGTTTTTATTATATTTTTCTCAGTGCTTTCTGCACAAACTGAACGAGAAAAAGAGATACAAGGTGTTGTCATTAGTAAAGCCAAAACTCAGTACAAAAATAAAAAAGAAAATCCTGCTTATGTCATAATGCAAGAGGTTTGGAAACATAAAAGGAATAATGGATTACAAAAATTCAATTCTTATAAATATAAGGAATACGAGAAAATAGAGTTTGATGTAG
>JAUNTR010000158.1:0-1981 GCA_030538575.1 Cruoricaptor ignavus
TCGCTCCGCTGGTCATTTGTCCTTGCACTTTGTCGCAGGCTTTTGCCAACCATTGCGGACACGCCGAATAGCCAATTCGCCAACCCGTCATTGCAAAACCTTTGGACATCCCATTGATGATGGCAACTTGCTCGTAGATTTCGGGAAAAGAGGCAATAGATTTATGTGTAGTTTCATAATTAATGTACTCATAAATTTCATCGGAAATTACCGTAACGTGCGGATTTTCAGCTATTACTTCTGCCAAAGATTTCAGTTCGTCGTAAGTGTAATAACTGCCCGAAGGATTGCACGGCGAACTGTAAAGCAGGACTTTGGTTTTTGGCGTAATGGCTTCTCGCAATTGCTCTGCCGTTATTTTGAAATCGTTTTCGTAAGATGTTTTAATGAAAACCGAAGAACCACCAACCATTTTTACCATTTCGTGATAACTTACCCAATACGGAACGGGCAAAATAACTTCATCACCATCGTTTATTAGGGCGGTTAAAACATTGATTATCGCTTGTTTTGCACCGTTGGAAATACAAATTTGTGTTGGTTCGTATTTCAAATTATTATCTCGTTTCAGTTTTTCGGCAACCGCTTCTCTTAGTTCCAAAAAGCCCGGAACAGGCGAGTAGTGGCTATAATTTTCATTAATCGCATCGTGGGCGGCTTGTTTTATATGGTCGGGAACATCAAAATCCGGTTCGCCAATCGTAAGGCTGATAACGTCTATTCCCAGTGCTTTCATTTCTCGAACTTTGTTGGACATTACAAAAGTCTGAGAGTAGCTTAGTCGGTTTATCCTATCGGAAAGTTGGTTCATCATTTCTATTAATTTTAATTAAAAAAATCTCGCAAATATAAGAACTTTACAAGCTATAATTTTTTATTTTCCTTATATTTTCTTTTTTATTACCTTTGACTCTTTAAAATAAAAATCATCTGTGGCAAATATTGTAGAAGAAATAAAAAAACCGATAAATGAAGAAATGAAACTTTTCGAGGAAAAGTTTTACGAATCTATGCAGAGCAAAGTGCCGCTTTTGGATAAAGTAACACGCTTTATTGTAACCACGAAAGGCAAGCAAATGCGACCGATGTTTATTTTTCTTTGTGCTAAACTAATTGGCAATGTGAATGAAAAAACCTTTCGTGGAGCATCTATGATTGAGCTGATACACACCGCAACTTTGGTTCATGATGATGTGGTGGACGAGAGTTTCAAGAGGCGAAATTTTTTCTCCATTAATGCATTATGGAAGAATAAAATTGCGGTTTTGGTAGGAGATTATTTGCTATCAAAAGCTGTTTTGCTTTCTACGGATAATAAGGATTTCGATTTGTTGGCGGTTATTTCTCGCACGATTAGGGAGATGGCAGAAGGTGAACTTCTACAATTGGAAAAAGCCAGAAAATTGGATATTACAGAAGATGTTTATTACGAAATCATCCGCCAAAAAACGGCTACGCTAATCGCTGCTTGTTGCGAAATTGGTGTGCTTTCTAATGGTGCTGATGAAACTTTGGCAGAGAAAATGCAAAATTTCGGTACTTATACGGGAATGGCGTTTCAGATAAAAGATGATTTGTTCGATTACCTTAGTTCTAATATTATTGGTAAACCTGTCGGGATTGATATAAAGGAACAAAAAATGACACTTCCGCTGATTTATACATTAAAAACAGCGAGCGAGAAGGATAGGCAATATTATTTCCAAACGATAAAAAAATACAACAACAATCCCAAAAGGGTAAAAGAGCTGATTGCTTTTGTAAAAAGTTCTGGCGGATTGGATTATGCCATCCAAGTGATGAAAAATTACCAACAAAAAGCCAAAGATATTCTAAATGATTTCCCCGATTCCGAAGCTAAAAAATCGCTCCACCTAATGTTGGATTATGTGATAGAAAGGAAGTTTTAGAATGACTTTGGAATTCCATTTTCAATAAAAATTTTTCTTTTTTTTGTGAAATCATAAATTTTATTATATTT
>JAUNTR010000158.1:2081-5157 GCA_030538575.1 Cruoricaptor ignavus
CATTTTCAATAAAAATTTTTCTTTTTTTTGTGAAATCATAAATTTTATTATATTTGTAGGAATTCAATTTTCTACTGATATGCAAACAACTTATATAGAAACACAGCAGGTTTCTTTTCAGGATTTTAAAGAATCTGTCCTTACAGATTATAAACTTGGGAGAATTTCCAGAGAAATGGCACTTCTTGGGAGAAGAGAAGTCCTTACGGGAAAAGCAAAATTTGGAATTTTTGGAGATGGTAAAGAACTTCCTCAATTAGCAATGGCAAAGGTTTTCCGCAATGGCGATTGGCGTTCAGGCTATTACAGAGACCAAACTTTTGCTTTGGCAGTAGAAGCTCTTTCCGTGGAAAGTTTTTTCGCACAATTGTATGCCGATACCAATGTGGAAAGAGAACCCGCATCGGGAGGAAGACAAATGAACGGCCACTACGGCACAAGAACTCTAAACGAAGATGGCAGTTGGAAAGACCTTACTAAAATAAAAAATATTTCATCTGATATTTCGCCAACCGCAGGGCAAATGCCAAGATTATTGGGATTGGCACAGGCTTCAAAAATATTTAAAGAAATAACTTTTGAAGGTTCTGAAAAATTCTCGAATAAAGGAAACGAAGTTGCTTTCGGAACAATTGGCGATGCATCAACCGCCGAAGGGCATTTTTGGGAAACGCTGAATGCGGCATGTGCTTTGCAAGTTCCTATGATTGTGTCTATTTGGGACGATGGCTACGGGATTTCAGTTCCTACCAAAAACCAAAGAGCCAAGGCAGATATTTCTGAAATGCTATCTGGTTTCCAAAGAAAAGAAGGCGAAAACCAAGGTTGCGAAATTATAAAAGTAAAGGCTTGGGATTATCCTGCATTATTAGAGGCTTACGCCAAAGCAGAAGCATTCGCCAGAAACGAGGGAATTCCTGTTGTAGTACACGTTGTAGAAGTTACGCAACCGCAAGGGCATTCTACATCGGGTTCGCACGAGAGATATAAAAGCGAAGAGCGTTTGGCTTGGGAAAAAGATTACGATGGTCTTCTGAAATTCAGAGAATGGGTGGTTGGCTATTCCGTAGAAATAGACGGTAAACAAGAAACTATTGCCACTGAGGAAGAGTTGGATGCGATAGATAACGAAGCCAAAAAAATCGTAAAAGACGGACAGAAAAAATCTTGGGACGCTTATCAAAATTCCATTAAGGAGCATAAAAATGCAGTCTTACCTTTGGTTGAAAAACTAAAATCCCAAAACCCTGAAGTTGCGGTAGAAATAGAAAAATTCAACAAACTGGTTTCTGTTGCTAAAAAAGAAATCTTCCATTTGGTAAGAAAAGTATTATTGCTAACCAGAGATTCCAAAACCACAGAAAGACAATGGTTGAAGAATAAATACGAAGAAATTTTAGCCATAGAAAAAGACAATTATTCCTCTCATTTATACTCTCAATCCGAGTGGAAAGCTACGAATGTAAAAGAAGTTCCACCTGTTTATTCCGAAAATTCTTTGGAAGTAGATGGTAGAGTAGTCGTGAGAAATAACTTCGATAAAATTTTTGAAAAATATCCTCAAACCTTAGTCTTCGGAGAAGATGCAGGAAATATTGGTGATGTAAACCAAGGCTTGGAAGGTTTGCAAGAAAAATACGGAGAACTAAGAATTGCCGATACAGGAATTCGTGAAGCCACAATCTTGGGGCAAGGTATTGGTATGGCAATGCGTGGGCTGAGACCAATTGCAGAAATACAATATTTGGATTATATTTTGTATTGTTTGCAAGGGATGAGCGATGATTTGGCAACCGTACAATACAGAACCAAAGGCGGACAAAAAGCTCCCGTAATCATAAGAACCAGAGGACACCGATTGGAAGGTATTTGGCATTCGGGTTCGCCAATGGCAGGAATTTTAAATCTTTCCAAAGGTATTAATATTCTCGTTCCAAGGAGTTTAACTAAAGCAGCAGGTTTCTATAATACCATGTTGCAAACAGATGAACCTTGCGTAATTATCGAGTGCCTAAACGGTTACAGATTAAAGGAAAAACAACCCGACAACTTAGGCGAGTTCACTGTCCCAGTTGGTAAAATCGAGGTAACTAAGGAAGGAAAAGATGTAACACTCGTAACTTATGGTTCTACTTGGAGAGTAGTAATGGAAGCCGCCACAGAATTAGAAAAACTGGGAATTTCGGCAGAAGTTATAGACGTTCAATCCTTAATTCCTTTCGATTTGTCTGCGGAGATTGCAGAAAGCGTGAAGAAAACCAATCGATTGGTTGTGATAGACGAGGATGTAGAAGGTGGATCTTCCGCATTTATCCTACAGCAAATTTTGGAGAAACAAAAAGCATTCAGATATTTGGATAGCGATCCACTAACGATTGCGGCGGAAAACCACAGACCTGCCTATGCGAGCGATGGCGATTATTTCAGTAAGCCGTCTGCCGATGATATGGTGGAAAAAATCTACGGTTTGTTCCACGAAAGCAATCCAAATAAATATCCGGAATTGTAAAATAATGATAACGAAAAGCGGCAAATTTTGTCGCTTTTTATTTTTGATTTAAAAAGAGTATTTTTGTAATGAAATTTTAACTAAGATGATAAAAAATATAATTTTTGATTTTGGTGGTGTTGTAATGGATTGGAATCCCAGATATTTCTTTAAAGATTATTTTAAAGATGATGAAAAAATGGAGTTTTTCCTAAAAAATATTGCCACAGATGAATGGAATGCCCAACAAGATTGTGGAAGAACATTGCAAGAAGGAACGGAAATTTTGGTGACTCAGCATCCTGATTGGGAAAAGGAAATCCGAGCTTATTACGACAATTGGACAACGATGTTGCGTAGCGATATTCCTGAAAATGTAGCCGTTTTAGAAAAACTTTCAAAGACGGATTATCAATTATTTGGGCTTACCAATTGGTCGGCAGAAACATTGCCTTACGCCATCAAACATTATGATTTTTTCAAATTATTTGGTGGGAAAATTGTGGTTTCGGGCGAAGAGAAATTAATAAAACCAAATCCTGAAATTTGGCAAGTTCTTCTCGATAGATATAAAATTAATGCAGAGGA
>JAUNTR010000159.1 GCA_030538575.1 Cruoricaptor ignavus
ATTTTCTTTCTCATACGGATAAAGTTTGGTGTTACTTCTATCGCTTCATCGCTTTGTATATATTCCATACATTCTTCCAGCGACATTAGGATTTTTGGTGCAATGCTTCCGTCTTTATCTTTACCCGCAGCACGCATATTGTTTAGTTGTTTTCCTTCCACGATATTCACTACCAAATCGCCAGGTTTATTTTGTTCACCAACAATCATACCTGCATAAACTTCTTCTCCCGGATCTACAAAAAAGCGTCCTCTGTCTTGTAATTTTTCTATGGAATAAGCCGTAGTTTGTCCTTGGTTTTTAGAGATAAGAACCCCATTGTTTCTTCCTGCGATAACGCCTTTAAAAGGTTTGTATTCCGAGAAACGGTGTGCCATAATGGCTTCTCCCGCAGTTGCGGTAAGCATTTGGGAACGCAGTCCGATTAATCCTCTCGATGGTATTTCGAACTCCAAATGTTGCATTTCGCCTTTGGTTTCCATGATGTGCAAATCTCCTTTGCGTTGCGTTGCAAGGTCGATAACTCTGGATGCGTATTCTTCTGGGACATCTACAACCATACTTTCGTAAGGTTCGCATTTTTCACCATCTATATCTCTTAGGATAACTTGTGGCTGTCCGATGGTCATTTCATAACCTTCTCTTCTCATCGTTTCAATTAAAACAGAAAGGTGAAGAATTCCTCGTCCGAAAACCAAGAACGTATTAGCATCATCGGTTTGCTCAACTCTTAGGGCAAGGTTTTTTTCTAATTCTTTTTCTAATCTCTCTTTCAAGTGATTAGATGTAACGTATTTTCCATCTTTCCCAAAGAAAGGCGAGTTGTTGATAGAGAACGTCATATTCAGCGTAGGCTCATCAATGGAAAGTCTGGTCAAAGGTTCTGGGTTTTCCAAATCCACAAAAGTATCTCCGATTTGGAAGGCATCAAAACCAACAATCGCACAGATGTCTCCTGCTTGTACTTCTTGTACTTTTTTCTTTCCTAAGCCTTCAAAAACGTATAATTCTTTTACTTTTCCTTTTACGATTTTGCCATCTTCTTGCGAAAGCCCAATCCATTGTCCTTCTTTTACCGAACCTCTTGCCACTTTTCCTACAGCAATTCTTCCTAAAAAAGAGGAGTAATCCAAAGATGTAATCTGCATTTGTAGATTTCCTTCGGTTACTTTTGGTTCAGGTACATATTGCAAAATACCGTCTAACAAAGGCAAAATGCTATCTGTTTGTTCCAAACTTGTATTGAACCAACCTTGTTTAGATGAACCGTAGAATGTTGGGAAATCCAATTGTTCCTCCGTAGCATCCAAGTTGAAGAACAAATCGAAAACATTATCGTGCACTTCATCGGGGCGGCAGTTTTCTTTATCTACTTTATTAATGACAACTATTGGTTTCAACCCAAGTTCCAAAGCCTTATGCAAAACGAATCTGGTTTGTGGCATAGGTCCTTCAAAGGCATCTACCAAAAGGATAACACCATCTGCCATTTTCAGTACTCTCTCTACTTCGCCACCAAAATCGGCGTGTCCAGGAGTATCGATAACGTTTATTTTCGTATCCTTATAGGTTACAGAAATATTTTTGGAAAGGATTGTAATTCCTCTTTCTCTTTCCAAATCGTTGTTATCCATAATCAGCTCACCAGACTCTTGGTTCTCTCTGAAAATGTTTGTAGCGTGGATAATTTTATCAACCAAAGTAGTTTTACCATGGTCTACGTGTGCGATAATCGCAATGTTTCTAATGTTTTGCATAAAGGTTTTTTGACGTTGCAAAAGTAGGAAAAAAATATAAAAAATCAGAAGTTGAAAAAGAGAAGTTAAAAAATAGATGTTTGGTTATCACTTTCAAGTTTTAAAATCTTATTTTTAAAATTAAAAACAAAAGGCAATGAAAATTCTTTTTTTCGTAAATTTGCAAATTCTAAATTCAAAATACACTCAATGAGAAGTAATAAAAAATTGGCAATAGATTTCGATGGAACGATTGTAGAAGACGCTTATCCGGGAATAGGAAAGGCTAAAACCTTTGCCTTTGAAACTTTGAAAAAACTGCAAAGCGAAGGATATAGGCTAATCCTTTGGACGTACAGACACGGTAAATATTTAGACGAAGCAGTGGAGTTTTGCAGAAAAAACGGAATAGAATTTTACGCTGTAAATTCCAGTTTCGAGGGCGAAGTTTTCGATTCTGCTGAAGCGTCCAGAAAATTGGATGCCGACCTTTTTATCGATGATAGAAACCTTGGCGGCTTTCCAGGTTGGGGCGAAGTCTATAATATCATCAATCAGAAAATAGAATTTCGTGTAGATGGTGGAGAGGTTTTGGCTTACTCCAAATTGAAAAAAGAAAAAAAGAAAGGACTTTTTTGGTAGAATAGAGCGAAAAGAAAAAAGAGAAAAAAAAGAATAAAATGGCAATTGTTTTCTGAATTAATGATAAGCATTAATGATGATATTCAATCACTAATTTATTTAACTACTTAACCACTTAACCATTTCACCACCTAATCTTTTAATTAAAATAAATGATACAACTAAAATCCATAGAAGAACTTCGGCTAATGCGGGAGAGTGCACAATTGGTTTCCAAAACTTTGGGGCTGGTTGCCAAAGAAATAAAACCGGGAGTAACGACTAATTATATAGATAAAATTGCCGCAGAATTTATAAGAGATAATGGTGGCGTACCTGCATTTTTAGGTTTGTACGATTTCCCAAAAAACCTTTGTATTTCCCCAAATGCAGAAGTTGTACACGGTATTCCAAACGATAAACCTTTGCAAGAGGGCGATATTGTTTCCGTAGATTGTGGCGTTTATATGAACGGTTATTACGGCGATCACGCTTATTCTTTTGAAATCGGGGAGGTAAAACCCGAAATAAAAAAACTACTGAAAGTAACCAAAGAATCTCTGTACAAAGGCATTGAACAATGCATACGAGGTAAAAGAGTGGGAGATATTTCTCACGCTATACAAACCTATTGCGAAGCCCATGGTTACGGCGTAGTTCGGGAATTGGTAGGACACGGTTTAGGAAAAAAAATGCACGAAGATCCACAAGTTCCCAATTACGGAAAACGAGGAAGTGGAAAAGTGCTGAAAGACGGTATTGCACTGGCAATAGAACCTATGATAAATATGGGAACCCACGAGGTGAAATTCCATAGCGATGGATGGACGGTAACTTCCAAAGACAACTCGCCATCGGCACATTTCGAGCACGATGTGTGTATTATTGGCGGGAAACCAGTTTTGTTATCAACCTTCAAATATATTTACGAAGCACTCGGAATTACGAGTGATGAGGAAGTTCCTTTCACATTGGATTTTTAAATCGAAAAATATCTCAATAAAAAAGTTTCAAAATAATACAATTTTGAAACTTTTTTTATGTTTAGGAAAATGCATTAATTCCCGTAATATCCAGTCCTGTAATCAGCAGATGTACATCGTGTGTGCCTTCGTAGGTAATTACCGATTCCAGATTTGCGGCGTGTCTCATCATCGGGAATTCGCCCATAATTCCCATTCCGCCAAGTATTTGTCGGCTTTCTCGTGCAATGTCTATTGCCATTTTTACATTATTTCGTTTCGCCATAGAAATCTGTGCAGGCGTTGCTTTATGATTATTTTTCAAGTTCCCGAGTTGCCAACATAGTAACTGAGCTTTGGTAATTTCCGTAAGAAATTCAGCTAACTTTTTTTGTTGAAGTTGAAACGAAGCAATTGGTTTTCCGAACTGTTTCCGCTCTTTGGAATACTGCAAAGCCGTGCAATAGCAATCTATCGCAGCCCCAATAACTCCCCAAGAAATTCCGTATCTTGCAGAATTTAAACAAGATAAAGGTCCTTTTAATCCCGATATATTCGGTAAAATATTTTCTTTTGGAATTTTAACTTCATCAAAAACCAATTCCCCCGTTTTAGATGCCCGAAGCGACCATTTATTATGAGTCTCTGGAGTTGTAAATCCTTCCATTCCTCTTTCTACGATAAAACCGTGTACTTTCCCTTGTTCATTTTTTGCCCACACTATCGCAATGTCGCAAATAGGCGCATTGGTAATCCACATTTTAGCACCGTTTAGCAAATAGCAATCCTCTTTTTCTACAAAATGAGTTTCCATAGAACTTGGGTCTGAACCATGGTTAGGTTCAGTTAATCCAAAAGCACCAATCATTTCGCCAGATGCCAATTTTGGTAAATATTTTTTCTTTTGCTCTTCCGAACCATATTCAAAAATAGGAAACATGACCAAAGAACTTTGTACCGATGCAGCGGAACGTATCGCAGAATCGCCTCGTTCCAATTCCTGCATAATGATGCCGTAGGAAATTTGGTCCAATCCTGCACCTCCGTATTCTTGCGAAATATAAGGTCCTAATGCACCAATATTTCCCAACTCTTGCATTAGATTGGGCAAATCGGTATGGTTTTGTGCTGCTTCATCTATTTTCGGCATGGCAAAACTCTCCACCCAATCTCTCACAGATTGCCTTATAAGTTTATGCTCATCGGTTAATAAATCGTCTATGAAATAATAATCTGGGATTGATTGTAATGAATAGTAGGACATAGGAATTAAATTTTCCCTAAATTTAAACTTTTTCTGCGAGAGTAAAAAATATTTTATTTAAAATTGATAGAGTTTTGGGAAAAGTAATTTCAAAAGGTTATTTTTGCAAAACTGATAGATTGGTGTATGAGCCAACGATTTTTAATTTTAATTAAAAAAATAAAATGAAGCCAAGTTTAGCGAAAGGAACAAGAGATTTTACTTCTGATGAAGTGATTAAAAGACGATTTATCATTCAAAAATTACAACATAATTTCGAGCTTTTCGGGTTTCAACCTTTGGAAACTCCAAGTTTTGAAAACCTTTCTACACTCACAGGAAAGTACGGTGAAGAGGGAGATAGACTTATTTTTAAAATCTTAAACTCAGGAAATTATTTAGAAAAAATATCCGATGAAGAATTGGCAGAGAAAAATCCACTTTCTCTTACCACAAAAATTTCCGATAAGGCTCTGCGTTACGACCTTACTGTGCCGTTTGCTCGTTTTGTTGCGATGAATCACGGGCAACTGAATTTCCCTTACAAAAGATACCAAATACAACCCGTTTGGCGTGC
>JAUNTR010000160.1 GCA_030538575.1 Cruoricaptor ignavus
CCTCCACAAAATCCAAAATATCGCAAGCTACGGCGGTTTTAGATTTTAATGGAAATTCTTTTGTTTCAACTTCGGTAATAATTTTTATTTTGTTCGTTTCCCCTTGGAAGCCCGCTCCCTTGTCCCGAAGGGAATTTAGGACAATCATATCCAGATTTTTTTTCTGTAATTTTCCTTTGGCATTATCTTCCTCATTCTCGGTTTCCAAAGCAAAACCCACCAAAAACTGATGAGATTTCTTTTCGCCCATAGTTTTCAAAATATCAGGATTTTTCACCAATTCAATCATCAGTTCGTTATCATTTTTTTTAATTTTTTCAGAAGCCACTATTTTCGGTGTATAATCTGCAACCGCAGCACTGGCAATCGCAATATCTGTATTTTGATAATGGTTAAAAACTTCTTCGTACATTTCTTTTGCAGAAGTTACCTTGTGGAGTTCTATATTGGGATTAGAAGTTTTTTCGTGTGTCGGACCGGAAATCAATATGACTTTTGCACCACGATTGGCGGCTTCTTCCGCTATGGAAAATCCCATTTTTCCCGAAGAATGATTACCGATAAACCTCACAGGATCTATGGCTTCGTAGGTTGGACCTGCGGTAATCAGTATGGTTTTGTTTTGTAATGTCTTGTTTCGGAAATGATTTTCCAACGTCTGCAAAATGGTTTGCGGTTCTGCCAATCTGCCCTGCCCTACAAGTCCGCTTGCGAGTTCGCCAAATTCAGCAGGAATAATGCGGTGTCCGAAATCCTCTGCCAACTCCAAATTTTGTTTGGTAGAAGGATGAGCGTACATATCCAAATCCATTGCAGGAGCAACAAATACAGGGCATTTTGCCGACATATAAACCGCAATTGCCAAATTATCGCAAATCCCGTGAACCATCTTTGCCAAAGTATTTGCCGTACAAGGTGCAACTAAAACCAAATCTGCCCAAAGTGCCAATTCTACGTGGTTGTTCCAAGTTCCGTTTTCGTTATAAAATTCTGTAAACACTTCGTTTTTAGAAAGTGTAGAAAGCGTGAGTTTGGACACGAATTTTTCAGCAGATGGCGTAAGGACGATTTTGACTTCTGTATTTTGTTTTAGCAAATCTCTTACAAGAAAATTGGTTTTATAGGCTGCAATTCCTCCTGATATTATGAGTAGAATTCGTTTTCCGTTTAGTATCATTTTACAATTCTTTTGGCTCTACGAAAATAGTGAAATGTTTCAGAACAACAAAAGCCACATCCAAAATTTCTGGAAGTGGCTTTTGTTTACTATTTAAAAAAACACAAACTAATTATTATCTTCAGTTTTTCTGAAGTATATTTCCTCCTTCATCCATTCGTTCACAGCAATAGATGTAGGTTTTGGTAGTTTTTCGTAATGTTTGGAGATTTCTATTTGTTCTCTATTTTCAAATACTTCTTCCAAAGTAGCATTGTGTACAGCAAATTCATCCAATTTATTGTGCAGTTCACTGCGTATTTCGGCGTTTATTTGCTCGGCTCTTTTCCCCATAATTACTATGGCTTCGTAGATAGAGCCTACTTTTTCCTCAATCTTATCTCTATCGTAGGTTACGGTAGTTAGTTCTGCTGTTGTATCTTTTACACTCATTTTCAGTGGAATATTTTTATTTCGATTTGCAAAGGTAATTAATTTCTTCTAATTCTGAAAGTAGATGCCGGTGGAGTTGCTGCTTCAGCACTGTCTATTTTTATTTTTTCGTTATCAGAAATTTCTGTATCTACAATTGTAGAGGCTTTTTTCTTTTGTTCTTTTTCTTCCAATTCTGCCATTGCTTTTTTCTGTTTTTCGGCAAATTTTGCACGTTCTGCATCCACGTGTTTTTTCAGTTCGGCAAATTTTATTTTCTCGGCTTCCAATTTTTCTCTTAGTCGGATAGCCGTTTTTGCTTGGCTACTTTCGGGCAATTCTTTTTCTACAAATTTACTGTATGCCAATGCATTATCCAAACGTTCTTCTTTTTTATCGAAAAGAGAATTTACTGCCAATTCATATTTAGATTTCATTATAAAATCATAAATTGTAGGTCGAAGTTTGGTACTTGGATAATCTTCCAATACGTTTTCGAATGCGACATCGGCAGCTTTGTATTCTGCCATTTTGTAGTATTGTCTGGCATTTTCATACGCCTTGAATTCTAACTTGTAAGTTAGTTCCTCTATCAATGTATTGATATTTTTGGAGCGTTCGGAATCAGGATAATTATTCAAGAAATTTTGTAATTCATTGATGGCGAGTTCCGTATTAGCTTGGTCTAAGTTATAATCCAAAGAACCCTCGTAATAGCAAAGAGCCGACATATAGGCAGCTTCCTCCGCTCTTGGGTCGTCGGGAAATGTAACAGAAAAGTTTTTGAAATGATGCCCTGCAATACGGTATTGTTTGTCGTAATAATGTGCCGAAGCGGTATTGAAAACCACCGTTCTCGCATCATCTGTCCCAGCAACCAAGTTCGGCAATCTTTCGTAAAGGGAAATGGCTTGCGACCATTTTTTCTGTGCAAAATAATCGTTTGCAGTGTTCAGTATCAGTTCTTTATCGGCACTTTTCATTGCCGTTTCAAATTTTTTATTACAAGATGTCGCCAAAAACATCAAAACAAATAGGGCGAATATTTTTTTCATATAATCATATAAAGCAATGTAGAATAGCTACATTATTTTGATTTGCAAAAATATGATTTTTTTGCAAAAAGAATTTTTTTTATGATATTTTTAACGCAAATTAGCCTCCGGATTGTATCCTAAAAGAGAAAAAACGGTTTGGTAGTTACAAATTTTTATCTTTTGTTCCGCATTTTTTATAAAATCTTTCTCGTTTCCCGACAGGTAAGTTTCGTAGAAAGCTCGGTTTCTGATGGAAAAAACTGCCGAACCAATCACAAGGGAAAGTACATCTTCCGCTTTTGGAATATGGTGAAAAACGCCCGATGCTACACCTTTTTTTATCACATCTTCTATCTTTTCGGTAGCCGTTCGGTAGAACTCTATCAAATCATCTTTTACCAACTCGGTATGTCGTATTTCTTGCTTTACAAATGCGTGGAAATAACTGTATTTAAACATTTGATTAACGATGAATTTTATAATTTCCTTCATCTGCATTTCTGGTCTTCCGTTTTTTATCGTATCGGCAAATTCGGAAAAACTTTCCCTGGTTCTTTGCACACGATATTGGTAAAGGTAAGCCAGCATTTTTTCCTTAGAACCAAAATAATAAGAAATCATCGCTACATTGATGCCTGCTCTTGTGGAAATATCTCGCACAGACGTTCCATCAAAGCCTTTTTGGGCAATCAACTCTTCTGCAACGTCTAATATTTTTATTTGTTTATCTGTAAATTTTTTCCTCATTCCATAAATTAAATTATGTTCGAGTAAAATTAACGTTTTTTTAACGAATAAAAAAATCTTTAACCGAAATTATCTCTTTTTTGTGTAATTTTGACTATGATTTTTTTCGACTTCCATCATCATAAAAACTACGAAAACGGTATTTACAATCTCGATTTTCAAGAAAACGCTACGGAAATTCCTTTTTCTGCGGGCATACATCCTAAAGACATTTCAGAGAATTTTGTAGATGATTTCGAGCGAGTGAAAGTTTTATCTCAAAATCCGCAATGTTGGGCAATCGGCGAATGCGGTTTAGATGGACTTATTAATATCCCTCAATCTCTGCAAGAAGAAATATTTTTGCAACATATTCTTTGGGCAAACGAAATCCGAAAACCCATTATCATCCATTGTGTACGGCGATTTTCCGAGCTTTTAAAATTTAAGAAAAAAGCAAATGTTCCCATGGCAATCCACGGATTTAATAAAAAAAAGACCATTGCAGACGAACTTTTACACGCTGGCTTTTATCTCTCTTTTGGTAAAGCTGTTTTACAAAATGTATCTTTGCAAAATCTTTTAAAAGAAATTCCTTTGGAAAAAATATTTTTGGAAACCGATGATGCCAATTTCCCGATAGCAGATTTGTATTTGAAAGTATCTGAAATAAAAGGAATTACAATAGAATATTTGCAAGAGCAGATTTTAGAAAACTTAATAAAATTTAGAGAACATTAGAAAATGGATAAAATTTGGTTGGAACGAACCGAACTTTTGGTAAAAGAAAAAGGATTACAGCAATTGCAAGATGCCAATCTTTTGGTGGTTGGTTTGGGTGGTGTAGGCTCTTTCGCAGCAGAGTTTTTAGCAAGAGCAGGAATTGGAAAAATGACAATAATAGATGGTGATACAGTAGATATTACGAATATTAATCGGCAATTGCCAGCATTGCACTCCACTATTGGAAAAACGAAAGCCGAAGTGGTTGCAGAGAGATTATTGGATATAAATCCTGATCTGAAACTTACGGTTTTGATAGAATTTCTGAATCCTGAAAATATGGCGAATATTCTGGATTCTCAAAAATACGATTACGTTTTAGATTGTATAGATAGCGTAAGCCCAAAACTGAGCTTGATAAAGGAAGCGAGGCGAAGAAAGATTAAACTAATTTCCAGTATGGGAGCGGGCGGAAAAACCGACCCAAGTAAAATTTTGGTGCGAGATATTAGCAAAACCCACAATTGCTATCTTGCCAAACAAGTGAGAAAAAGATTGAAACGAGAAAGCAATATGCACAAAGGTTTCAAGTGTGTATTTTCCTCCGAATTGCAAAACGAGGAAAGCCTGAAAATGACGGATGGTAGTAATTTTAAAAAATCTTTCTACGGAACAATCAGTTTTATTCCTGCTGCTTTTGGCTTGCATGCCGCAGCAGAAGTCATTAATTATTTACTAAAACACAAAACGACCGACGAAGCGTGAAACTATTCGGATATCCCAAACAAGAAAAACTGAAACATAAAAACGATATTTCTCTTTTGTTTGAAAAAGGGAAATGGTGTTCCAGTGGTAATTTGCGAGTGGTTTCCTACGCCACAGAAAATAATTCGGCACAAAAAGTGGGCGTTTCGGTTTCTAAAAGATATTTTAAAAAAGCGGTTTATCGCAACAAAATCAAGCGGTTACTAAGAGAATGTTACCGCTTGAATAAGTTGGAGTTTGTAGAGGCTTTCGGGGAAAAATCTATCTCTATGTTATTTTGGATTTCTCCCGATTT
>JAUNTR010000161.1 GCA_030538575.1 Cruoricaptor ignavus
GTGGAAAAGTGGGAAGTATTATGAAAACTTTGCTCCCCGCAGGTTCTATTCTCGGAGCTCCAAAACCCAAAACTTTGGAGATTATTTTGCAAGCAGAAGATTTTGCAAGAGGCTATTACACAGGGGTTTGTGGTTGGTTCGATGGCGAAAATTTGGATAGTTGCGTAATGATTCGGTTTATAGAAAAAGAAAACCGAAAACTGTTTTTTAAAAGCGGAGGAGGAATTACACACCTTAGCCGTTTGGACGAAGAATATCAAGAAATGAAAAATAAAATATATGTCCCGATTTATTGAAAGTATAAAAGTGGAAGACCAAAAAATATTTCTTTTGGAACTTCACCAAAAACGTGTGAATGATACTTTTTCCCATTTTGGGAAAGAACCGAATTTGGATATTTCTACGATATTCAAAACCTTGGAACACGATGAAGACGGATTGTATAAATTGCGGATTGTGTATGATTTACAAGGTGATTACGAGGTTTCCGTCATTCCTTACGTAATGTCCAAAGTCCCGAATTTCGAGCTGGTAGAAAATAATGAGATAGATTATTCATTAAAATTTGAAGACCGAAAAATCTTAGATGAAATGAAGGAAAATGCAGAAACTTCGGAAATTATTATCGTAAAAAATGGGCATATTACAGATACTTCTTATTCCAATATTTTGTTTTTGAAAGGTAAAAAATGGTACACGCCGAACACCTATTTGCTGAATGGTGTGCAAAGGCAAAATCTCCTTAATCATAAAAAAATACAGGAAATCGAAATTACATTAGAAAATATAAAGGATTTCTCTCATTTTCAATTAATTAATGCGATGAATCATCCCGATGATGCATTTGTTTATTCCATCGAGAAAATTATCAATTTACCTAAGGAAGAATCGTTTTTAGATTTTTAGTTTAAATATTGAAAATCAGTATTTTATGAGGTTGAATTTCGTTTACGCCAATATTTTAAATTTGCTTATAAAGACAACGGAATCCCTGCATAGAAATTCAATAATTTTAGACTGAATAAATAATTGTATTTCGCTTGTGCTACACTTCCTTGTGCATTTGCAAAATTGTTTCGTGCAATATTCAAATCATAGATTGATGATTTTCCTGCATTGTAACTTTTCTCGGCAAAATCCAATGCCAAAGCAGAACTTTTCTCGGCTTCCACAGCAGCAAGATAATTTTCGTAATTGCTTTCTGCATCGAATTGGGCTTTTTGTACATTTTGTTTCACCTCTTGTTTTTGTTGCAAAAGTGTGGTTTTCGCTTGCTCTTCACCTATTTTTGCTTGTTCCACTTGCAGTTTTGTAATCCCTTTGTTGAAGATAGGGAAATTGGCAGAAATCCCAACTTGTTGCCCGAAATTATCTTTGTATTGCTGTGTCATTCGGATATCTGAACTTCGGTTCAAACTGTTGAAATAAAAAGTTCCCAAGCCTGCATTTCCTGTAATTGTCGGATAAAAATTGGTTTTAGAAATTTCGGTTTGTGCTTCGGCAGATTTTATACGGCTTTCAGCGGCTTTTATTTGCGGTTGTTGTTCGTAAGCGGTATTTAGTACATTTTCAGCGGAATACAACGGAGCATCAATATTATTGATTTGCGGCGTATCTTCTACATTAAAACCTTTATAATCCGAAAGTTGCAAAATCTGTGCAAGGTTGAAAAGGCTTCTATTGACATTTATCTCTGCCGATTTTACATTTTGTTTTTCTCTCGCAAATGCCGCTTCGGCTTCTGCCAAAACTGTTTGTGCCGTAGTTCCGACTTCTGTGGTAATTTTGGCTCGGTTATATTGTTTTTCTGCGTTAGCCAAAGCACTTTGGTTAATTTTCACAATTTCTTTATTCAACAAAACCGAAAGATATTCCTGTGCAATTTGTAGGGAAATATTATTTTTTATGGTTTCCAAATCGTATTGAGTTGCAGCAACATCAAATTCCGTTTTGCGAATGGTTTTTTCAATCCTTCCATTATTATAAAGCGTAATATTCGCCCCGATATTTGCACTATTGCTATACGAATCGTTTCTTTGGATAAAACTCCCGAATTGCTGTTGCCCGAAATTGGTATTGTGCGACCAACTTGCAGAGACCGATGGCAATTTTTCCCGTTTTGCCATATCCAAATTTTTATCTTGCAATTGCTTGTTATAAGCATTGGAAATTACTTGTAAATTATTTTGCACAGCATAATCTACGCATTCTTGCAATGTCCATTTTTTTTGAGAAAAAGACAGCGAAAACACGAGAGAGCAGATGGTAACCAAAAGTTTTTTCATTGCAGGATATTTAACCTAATTAGACGGAGGAAATGCAAAATTGTTACAAGGATTTTTTTTGATTAAAATTAATGAAAATAAAACCTGTGAAAATTTTAGACAAAACTATTTCCCACCCAAGAAATTTTTAGGACTTTTGCGGTATGACAAATTCTGAATATCAAGTCGAAATCGAGTGGCTTTTCCGACAAATGCCCAATTACCAAATCGATGGAAAAAAGGCATATAAACCCGGTTTGCAAAATATTACTGCACTTTGCAATTTTTTTGGAAATCCGCAAAACAACCTGAAAACCATACATATCGGAGGAACCAATGGCAAAGGTTCTACAAGCAATATGTTGGCGTCTGTTTTGCAAGAAGCGGGCTACAGAGTTGGTGTTTACAATTCGCCGCATTTGGTGGATTTTACCGAACGGATAAAAGTAAATGGCAAAAATGCCGATAAAACTTTCGTGTTCGATTTTATACAGAAATTAAAACAAATCCCCGAACACATTCGCCCATCTTTTTTTGAATTTACAACCGTAATGGGATTTGAGTATTTTCGACAGCAAAAAGTAGATTTTGCGATTATCGAAGTTGGGCTTGGCGGTCGATTGGATTCCACGAATATCATTCGGCCAATGGTTTCAGCAATTACCAATGTAGCGTTGGACCATACCGATATTCTGGGAAATACGAAAGAGAAAATCGCTGAAGAAAAAGCAGGGATTATCAAACAAAATACACCAATAATTTGTGGTGATGAAAATGAAACGGTAAAAGCGATTATCCGAAAAAAAGCGGAAGAAAACAATGCTCCGTTTATAGATTCAACGCAATTATCCACCGATTGGGAATCTGATTTAAAGGGAAGTTATCAGAAAAAAAACAGCCGTGTGGTTTTAGCTTTAATTGATGAATTAAGGAAGCAAAACACAATTATCTCTGATGAGAATATAAAAAACGGTCTGCTGAACGTACAGAAAAATACCAACTTTATTGGTCGTTGGTTTCAGTTTTCTGCCGAACCGCTTACGATTTGCGATACGGGACATAATCAGGCAGGTTTGGAAGAGGTTTTTGCGCAACTTAATTCCATTTCGGGTTTCAAACATATTATCTTGGGATTTGTAAATGATAAAAAAATAGATGATGTTTTGATGCTTTTACCCAAAAATGCGGCTTATTATTTTGTGAAACCGAGCATCAACCGAGGTCGTCATCCGAAAGAATATGAAGATTTATTAAAAAAATCAAAAATTTTTTATAAAATTTTTGATGGTGTTCAGTCAGGTTATCTATCTGCAAAAGAGCAAGTTGCAAAAAACGAAATGATTTTTATTGGCGGAAGTAACTTTGTAATTGGAGATTTTTTTGAAAAAAATTTGCAGATATAAAAAAAGGTTGTATATTTGCACCACTAAAAACAACAACGGTTACTAAACCAAAGTCGTTTGAAAAGGGTTCTTAGCTCAGTTGGTTCAGAGCATCTGGTTTACACCCAGAGGGTCGGGGGTTCGAATCCCTCAGGACCCACAGAAATGAAAATCTCTCAGAAATGAGAGATTTTTTTGTTTTTATATTAAGTGTCCATTCGGGTTCTTTTGTTGTTGAAAAATCTTGGCTTAAAATCATAGCCTTTTTGATATTGGATATTTTTTTATCTTTGATGAAAACGAAAAGGATGAAAAAATTGATTTTTTTATTTCTCATAATATTTCTCAATTCGTGTATGAGTTCGGTTGTGAACTCCAAGAAACCTCTTACTGAAAATACAATTTTTGTAAAAGGAAAATATTATTCTGTTTATACGAAGGCTGATAAGGAAATAAATGGCAGGCTTGTTTTTCATAATTCAGAAGAGTTGGTTCTTCTCGAAAAACAAAAAATTACATATACTGTTCCGAAAGAAGATATTTTGAGTATTAAGAAGTTTTCAACTTCAAAGAGTATTTTGTTTCCTATTGCAGCTGTTGGGGTTGCAGTAGGTGGTTTCATGCTTGTTTTCAAGGGGGATGATGGGCTTCATTGATAAGTGTAAATAAAAGCTTCTCTGTTTGTTTTGTATAAAACAAAAAAGACCTACATTTCTGTAAGTCTTCTTGCTCCTCCTGCTGGGCTCGAACCAGCGACCCTCTGATTAACAGTCAGATGCTCTAACCAACTGAGCTAAGGAGGAATATCGTTTCCGATTTTTCGTGGTGCAAATATATAACGTTTTTTTTAACTGTGCAAATATTTTTCAAAAAAAATTATAAATTTCCTGTTATCATCTTCAAAATATCGTTCCCGAAGATTAATACCATTAGTCCTAATAGGAAGATAACGCCTATCATTTGGGCATTTTCCAATACTTTTTGCGGGACAGGTTTTCCTGTTACAACTTCCCAAAGCGTGAACATTACGTGTCCGCCATCTAATCCTGGGATTGGTAATAAGTTTAGGAATGCCAACCAAACAGAAAACATTGCTGTAAAGCCCCAAAAATAATTCCAGTCTATCGATACATTACCTTCTTTATCTTTGTTTACAGACATTTGGTTTACAATCCCAATCGGGCCAGAAACTTTTTTGTAGCCTTGTACTTTTTTATTAAACACGAGTTTAAACTGTTTTATTTGATAAGTTAAAACTTCTATGGAGCGGGTGAAACCTCTGCCAATAGCTTCGGGTAAAGAAAAATGTGTTTCGGTAACAAATTTTTCGTAAGCTTTATAAGAATTCACACCAAGTTTGCCTTCCTCCGAAACGGGAATAGCGAGTGCGACAGTTGTCCCATTTCTATCGACCTGTACGTTTGCTACTTTTCCCGCAGAACTTTGCAGGTTGGTAGAAACTTCATCAAAATAAGTTATCG
>JAUNTR010000003.1 GCA_030538575.1 Cruoricaptor ignavus
AATTCGGACTGCAAAAGTATAACTTATTTTTGAATTAGCAAAATATTTTTTGAAAAATTTTGAAAGTTTTTTTTAAACCTTAATTCTTAAATAATCTCTCCTACGCTCCGTCTCTGTTGTTTCAAATTCGGACTGCAAAAGTAAAACTTATTTTTGAATTGACAAAATATTTTTTGAAAAATTTTTGAAAGTTTTTTTTAAACCTTAATTCTTAAATAATCTCTCCTACGCTCCGTCTCTGTTGTTTCAAATTCGGATTGCAAAAATAGAACTTATTAATTATATGACAAAATATTTTATGACTTTTTTTGATGACTTTTACTAAAATATTGATTTACAGTTAAATAAATTTAATGGAAAGATGAAAGAATGGGAAATTAGACCTTTAAAACCTTTATTTAATTATATCTAAAAGAAAAAATAGCATAATGAAACCTCTTTTGCATCAATTAAAAATATGAAAATAGCGTAATCAATTATTATTTTAAGATAAGGGATTTAATCACAAAGAAATTTCCTAATCGTTTTTTCTATCGTAAACCGCCATGAGAAATTGAGCATAGGAGTTTTCTAATTTCACAAAATCGCCAGATTTTATGTTTAATCCACCTTGGCTACCCGATTGGTCTGCCCTAACTCCGCCAGATAAAACTTGAAAATATTGTGTCGGTTGGTTTTCTTTATATCCCAAAACCAATTTAGTTCCTAAAAATCCGCCAGAGGAAACGGTAACAATTTCGCCAGGATTTAAAATTAATTCCGAATAAGAGCGTGGTTCTATAATATAAGGTTGATTGTTGATTTTAATTTTTAAACTTTTGCGAGCGGAAGAAAAAAAATAAACTTTGTTTTCGGACAAGCCAATGTCTTCCTTATAATATAGATTGATGTAATAATGTTCGGGATTGAATTTCTGCAAACCGCCATCTATGGTTTCTTGTTGTTTTATCGTGTATGCATTTGCACCGATGGTTTTGGCTTTTTTATAAATCTCGTTGAAGACCGTAGCATCGTCTTTTGAAAATCCCTGAACTTCTATCTCGCCAAGATATTCTGCTTTTTCTGTATCGGATGCTATATTGTAAAACCGCTTGTCATTATTTTCGTTGAAATGTTCGGCTTTGCTGAGAGAAATGTATTGTGCGGAAACCAAAGTTGCAACGTATATATATAATAGTGTGAATATTTTTTTCATTTGCTGAAATAATGTTTCTCCAAAGTTAAGGTTTTTATTTTTTTAATTAAAATATAAATTGGTTGGTGTAACAAAAAAAATGCTTCAACCTGCAAAACGATTAAAGCATTTTCAATTTTAATAATGATTATTGTTCCTCTTGTTGCAAAATTTCTACACAATCTTGCAAACTGTGTTCCCAATGTTTTGGTTCTATATTATATATACGTTCTATTTTGTCCAAAGCCATCGTGCTGCGTTTTGGCCTTTTTGCAGGCGTAGGATATTGCTCGGTAGGAATTGGATTGAGCTTGATTGATGACTTGGCAAACTCCGCAATCTTCACCGTGAAATCGTACCAAGTGGTTTCGGGATAGTTGGAGAAATGAAAAATGCCATAGGTTTTTTGTTCAGAACTAATCATTTTCATAATGGTTTCTGCCAAATCGTTGGCATTGGTTGGTTGCCCATATTGGTCTGCAACGATATTCAACTCATCTTTTATTGAGAAAAGATGGAGCATAGTTTTTACAAAATTTTTATTAAATTCCGAATAAAGCCAAGAAGTTCTGATGATGATGGTTTGCGGATTTAATTCTAAAGCCGACTCTTCGCCCTTTCTTTTGGAAGCTCCGTAAACGCCTAATGGATTGGTAAAGTTTTCTTCATCATAAGAAATATTGGTTTCGCCATCGAAAACGTAATCGGTAGAAATGTGAACCAAAGTTGTTTTGTGTTTTGCACAAGATTCTGCCAAGTGGGCTACGCCATAAACATTGACGGCAAAGGCTTTTTCAGTTTCAGTTTCTGCTAAATCCACCGCTGTATAAGCCGAAGCATTAATACAAAAATCGGGTTTGTAGTCCTCGAAATAATCTTCCACCGCAGAGGAATTTGTAATATCTAAGGTGTCGGAATCTGTAAATTCAAAAATATATTGTTGCTGATATTCGCCTGATATTTTTTGTAAGCAATTTCCCAACTGCCCTTTTCCTCCGACAACGAGTATTTTTTTCATAGCTTAATATTTATTTCTTTTTATTTAATTTTCTGAAATACTCCACTCGACTTTGGAAATCCTTTTCATCTAAATCTACAATATATTTGGTGAAAAACTCTTTGCGTTCATCGGAAAGAGATTCTGCTTTACGAGTTTTTAAGTTAAAATAAACAACCGTAATCCAAAGAACCGCGTTTACCGTTTTCTCATCCTCGCTTTTCATTAGGATTTCTACTTTGGATATTTTGTCTTTCAACTCTATCGCTTTACTGGAAATGGAAACCTTCACACCACTTCTCACTTCTTTCAGATAGGCAATTTCATTTTGTACTGCAATCCACGCACAACCCGTTTGTTTGGCATATTCCTCGTAAGTGAAACCATAAAATTCTTCCACGTGATCTTCTCTTGCATTGAGCATATACTCCAAATATTTCACATTATTCAGATGTCCGATAGGGTCGCAATCGCTGAAACGTATTTTCGCTGTTGTTGATATTTCTTTTTTCATTTCACAAAAATAGAAAAAACCACCTTTATAAAGATGGTTTTTTGGATTTAACTTTTTATAATTTAAGGATTAAAGTCCTAATTCTTTTTTCACCGCAGGAGTTGCATCTGCACCACCTCTGTAAATAAGCGCTGGATTGTTGGAATCGAAAACGAATTTCCATCCGTTAGCTTTAGAAACTTTTTCTACTGCATCGTAAAACTTTTTCTCAATTGGTGCATAAGCTGCATTTTGTCTTTCGGTAAAATCTTTTTGTGCAGCAGCTTGCATTTGCTCAATATTTTGTCTTAGTTTTTGCAATTCTGCATCTCTTTGCTCGTTTACTTGTTGTGTTTGTTTAGGAGCTTCTTCGGAATATTTTTTCAATAAATCTTGTGCAGACTGCATTTGTTTTTCGATTTCTGCACCTTTTGTTCTGGAAAAAGCTTCCAATTGCTCATCGGCTTTTTTCTTTTCTGGCATCAGAGATAGAACAGCAGACACATCCAAACTTGCTACTTCCTGAGCTTTTGCAACTCCTACAGATAGAAACATCATCACTGCTGCAAATAATACACTTAATTTTTTCATAATAGGTTGTTAAATAATTTAATTGTTTGTTTTAATAATATTTTTTTTGATTGTTTGTTTCCCAAAAAGTTAAATTTTACTTCTTCTGATTTTTGAGCAACAAATCTAACACTTTATCTGTATAATCGTATCTATTTTCTAAAAAAATTACACTCACGTTATTACTTTTATCAAGAACTATGCCCAGACTGTTTTTTTCGGACATTGTTTTTATGGCATTCCATATTTGGTCTTGGAAAGGTTTTGTAAGTGCAGCTCTGGTTTTATTGATTTCTCCGTTCGTTCCAAAACGTGCATTTACAAGGTCTTTTATTTTCTTATCCAAATCTTGTACTTCTTTTTCTCTCTGCTTCAATTGGTCGCCTATCAAAAGTACTTTTTCATTTTCAAAAGCCAATTTTTTAGACTCGTAATCCGTCTGCATTTGCTGGATTTCTTTTTCCCAATTTTGTATTTGTGCATTAAGTCTTGTTTCCGCTTCTTTATATTGTGGCAATTTAGATAAAATATAATTGGTATCTACCACGCCGATTTTTTGCGACCAAACCAAACTTGATAAGAATAATGCAAAGAGAGCGATGATTTTTGTTGCTTTCATTTTTTCTAAAATTTTAAAAGTCATTAATACTAAAAACTTAAACTGAATAAAGATTACAGCGTTTGGTTCATTAGGAAGTGAGTTTTCCATCCAGATGGTTCGCTGCTACCGATAGTTCCATCGAAGCCATAAGCAAAATCAAACCCGATAAGTCCGAATGCTCCCATATAAACTCTAATCCCAATACCTGCCGAACGTCTCAACTGAAATGGATTGTAACTTCCCCAAGAGTTCCAAGCATTACCACCTTCTACAAAACTCAATGCATAAATTTTCGCCGTTTGGTTCATAGAAATCGGGTATCGCAATTCCGCAGAAAATCTGTTGTAAATTGTCGCACCACCATAAGGCGTAACATCGTAAGGCGTTCCCGAAGTGTAACCTGTGGTAGAAGCATTTTCGTAACCACGAAGTGGGATAAGTTCTCGACCATCGAAACGACCATTAAATAATCCTACACCTCCCATATAAAATCTCTCGAATGGTGGAGCTCCCAACTCTTTGTTATAACCATCCATAAAGCCCATTTCAGCTGTAGTTCTAAGGACTAATTTCCCAATAACCGTATTGTAAGCATCGGCTTTGAATTTCACTTTATAAAACTCCATCCACTCGTATTTTTTGGTTGCGGACATTGTAGAATAATCTTTATTACTGAATAAAGAATATGGTGGAGTGAATTTTACCGAAGCCTCTATATTAGAACCTGTTGTTGGGAAAATAGGGTCAAAACCTGCCGAGTTTCTACTCAAACCGATATTGAATGAGAAGTTTTTAGCATTACCATTATATTCCGTAGTGTTCCCAAACTGGAACGGATAGTTTTTGAAATCATAACTTTGGAACTGGATTCCCGTGTAAAGCGAGAACCAGTTATCCGGCCAAGACAATTGGGAATTGAGCCCTGCGGTTACAGAGAAGATATTCAATCTTTGGGAATTGCCATTCATATCCGAATAGTTTACTCGGGAATAGTTGGTTCCTACGGAAAGTGCCGTTGGTCTTTTACCAAAAAGCCAAGGTTCTACAAAATTAATCCCATAGTTTTGGAAAAACTGTCCCGCTTGTGCCTGTATGGAAAGCGTTTGCCCATCACCTTGTGGTACAGGTTTGAAATCTTTCAACTTCAAGAAATTTCTCAAAGAAAAATTATTAAACGTAAGTCCCAATGTTCCGATGAATGAACTACCACCATAGCCCGCTTGTAATTGCACCTGCGAAGAACCTTTTTCTACAACCGTCCAATGCAAATCTACTGTATTATCTTGCGGATTTGGTTTTACGTCTTGTCCCAACTGTTGAGGGTCAAAGTACGGCAAACCTGCCAATGTAAAATAGGTTCTTTTTATTTCCTTTTTAGAAAACAAATCCCCAGGTTTTGTATATAAAGAACGCAAAACAACGTGGTCGTGCGTTGTGGTATTTCCAGACCAAGTAATTCTGTTCCAAGCCGCTTTTTCACCTTCATTAATTCTGATTTCCAAATTGATGGAATCGCCAACCACAGATTTTTCTACGGGAGTAACTTGGGAGAAAAGATAACCATTGTTCAGGTAAAGCGAACGGATATCGGTATCGTCTTCTTGCCCACCGTCTTCGCCCACTTTTTTATTAAAGCCAACAGCATCGTAAATATCTCCTGTTTTGTAGCCTAATAATTTTTGTAGAACTTCGGTGGAATAAACCGTGTTGCCCAAAAATGTAATATCACCGATGTAATATTTTTTACCTTCGCTAAGGTTTATTTTGATATCGAAATTATTTTTCGGATTTCTCCATACAGAATCGGATACGATAACCGCATCCCTAAATCCTAAGGATTGATAATAACTGATGAGGGATTTTTTGTCTTCCTCATACTTATCTTTCACAAATTTAGATGATTTCAAAATCCCACCAATACCGAATCTTTTTTGCTTGGTATTTTTAAGACCTTTTTTCTTTAATTTTCCAGCTGAAACATTTTCATTTCCTGTGAAGGTTATTTTATCTATTTTTATTCTTTTACCTTTTGCCACATCTATCGTCCAATCTACCATATTAGGGTCTTTGGCATTTTCTTTATCCTCAATGGAAACTTTGGCATCGGCAAAACCTTTGTTGATATAATCTTGCGGAATTTTTGTTTTCAGGGTAGAAACCAAATCGTTGGTAATTTTTGTTCCCGGGTTTAGATTATAATCTTTCACCAGTTTTTCCCTTTTACTTTTATTCATTCCCTTGCCTGTGAAGTTGATTTCGCCAAGTTCTTTCAAATCTTCCAAAAGAAATCTTAGAACAACTTGCTCGCCTTCTATACTATCTACATAAACCTCTACTTCGGAGAACTGGTTTTGTTCCCAAAGTTTTTTTATGGCATTGCTAATTTTCAGTCCTGGGATTTCTACACGCTCGTTTTTATTAAGCCCTGTAAATCTTAAGACTTGTGCTGGGGAATATTTTTTTACGCCATCGATAACGATGTCTTTCAGGATATAAGTTCCGGGTTGTGTTGGTTCTACTACCGTACTTTCCTGATTGGGATTTTGTTGTGGTGTAACCTGCCCATAAAAATAGGTGGAGGCTGCAAACATCACGATGGGTATGAATTTCAATTTCATCTTCTATATAATAAATCTATCCTTTTTATTTTTGTTCTAATTGTTCACTGGTTTTGCCGTATCGTCTTTCTTTGTTTTGATAATTTGCAATACATTTGAAAAACTCTTCTTTGGTAAAATCTGGCCAAAGCACATCTAAAAATTGCAATTCGGCATAGGCAATTTGCCAAAGGAGAAAGTTACTAATCCTAACCTCTCCGCTGGTTCTTATCATTAAATCTACTGGCGGAAAATCTTTGGTGTAAAGGTGATTTTCAAAAAGTTCTTCTGTAATATCATCTTCGGTTATTTCCCCATCTTTTACTTTTTTGCTAATGGTTTTTACAGCGTTTAGGATTTCTTTTTGCGAACCGTAACTTAATGCCAAAATAAGATTTCCTTTCGTATTATTTTTAGTAAGTTCTACCACATTCATCAGTTGGTCTTTTACCAATGCTGGCAGTTTTTCTATATCTCCTATTACGTGCATTCGCAGACCTTTGGTGTATATTTCTTCGGCTTCCAGCAAAAGAGTTTCGGAGAGTAATGACATTAGTGAACTGACTTCGTCTTCTGGACGATTCCAATTTTCTGATGAGAAAGTGTATAGTGTAAGGAACGGAATATTGATTTCGTTACAAGCATTAATAGCATTTCTCACGGCTTTTATGGCATTTTTGTGTCCGAAGGTTCTTTCTTCTCCTCGGGATTTTGCCCATCTGCCATTCCCATCCATAATTATGGCTACGTGTTGCGGTAGTTTTTCGGGATTTATTTGTTCTTTATACGTCATTATCATTTATTCGCAATAGCACGGTGGCCTGCCAAAAGAGTAGGTTAAACTTAGGGTGATACTATTTATCCAATCTTTGGAATTTGGGTTTCCTACATTTCTTTGTTCCAAATAAGCGTCTGCTCTTTCTCGGGCAACAGAAACGTAGGGTTGTTGTTGCAACAAAGAGCGATTGCTACCCTCTTGCAAAATATCTCTGTTATAGGTAAGTCTTGTATCTTTGTCATCTATCACGCTATAATCCAAAGCATCGGAAAATGTGGGTCTGAACATTATCTCTCCAGAAATCGCCCAATTGTAATTGAACTTATATTTGAGTCCTACACCAAACGGCACCGACATGACCATTTTGGTTGCATTAGCCGTTTCTACGGTAGTTACAAAATCATCATCTGTTGTGGGCATTTGTGCAGTTCCTGCTGTATCTCTATTAAAATCGTTTACAAAAGTTACTCTGTTCACACTGTAAAATAAACCTCCCAATCCACCGAAGATATATGGGCTGAGCATACTTTTCTGCTCATTATTTACAGGAAAAAAATTGTATTCAAAAAGCACATCTACTTCTGCCCCGGAATTGGTACCAGAAAGCCCTCTATTCTTACGGTAAGTTTCCTTCGCATAACGGTCGTTAAACTGCACATGACTGTATCCCAAATCGAAACGTAAACTTTGGTAAGGATTAAAATTCATTCTATAAATAATTCCACCATAAAAGGGAATCCCGTGTTCGCTAATGCTCTTGGAAAAAGGTTTCTGCAAAATATAATTAGTCCTACCAATATCTCCTACCAAATTGCTCATCCCCATACGCACACCCAACTCGTGTCGCTGTGCACCAAGAGTTGCGAACCATATAGTAAAGAGTAGAATAATATTTTTTTTATTTAGCATTATTAATATGGGCTTTGTAAAACATTTTCTGAAATCTGTGCAAATATAAAACATTTTTATCTTAGGTAAATTCTTAAAGATTAGTTAAATAAAAATAAAAAAACATAATATTTTGTATTAAACGCTAAAATGAGTTGTTTTATTCTTAATAATCTAATGGATTATGGAAACTAAAAGCCTGCATAAAGTCGATTTATAAACTTATCACAGGCTTTTGTTTTAGTTTTTATTAAAAAGATTTCTCACCTTATTTCTTATCCTAATAAGCAAAGGTTCTTCGTAGTTTTTATCTTCATCGAAATAGCCATAGCCATATCCGTATCCATAACCGTATCCATAGCCATAGCCTTGTTTTACGAAATAATCGTTATAGACTATACCAAGATGTTTTACTTCATTAGCATGATACTTTTCGGTAATCATTTTCAACATATATTTCTCGGTATACTCGTGTCTAATGACGTATATGCTGGCATCGGCATATTTCATCAATTCAAAAGAATCTGCGACCAAACCTGCAGGCGGAGAATCTATAATTACAAAATCATAAGTTTCCCTAAGTTCATTAATGAAATCTATATTTTTTTGGCTCATTAATAATTCAGAAGGATTTGGTGGTATCGGTCCAGAAGTAGCCACATGGAGTGATGGGATTTTGGTTTCATTAATGATTTGCTCCAAAGCAACTTCTCCTGTAAGGTAATTGGAAATCCCAAATTTATTATTGATTTTAAAATCGCCAAAAATCTTCGGTTTTCGCAAATCCATTCCCAAAAGTATGGTTTTTCTACCGCTAAGCCCCAATACGGAAGCTATATTGATAGAGGTATAAGTTTTACCTTCTCCCCCAACAGACGAGGTAACAAGAATGACCTTGCCTTTGGCATCATCATTATCATTGTATAGAAATCTAAGATTTGCCCTAACCCCACGAAAAGCTTCTGATATGGATGATTTTGGTTGCTCCAAAACGGTAAGGTTATTCTCGTGATTGTTTTTACCAATAACGCCTAATAATGGGATTTTGGTAACCCTAAGAACTTCTTTTACGTTTCTCACTTTATTATCCAAAACTTCTCCTAATATAATAAAAAGCAATGGTATAAACAACAATCCACCAATAATCATAGATTGTGTTTGTTTAATATTCGGTCCAATAGGTCCTTGTCCCAAATTCTTTGCCTTGTCTATAACTACAAGATCCGAGCGGTTGGTTGCTACACGCATTTGTGTTTCCGCTTGTCTTGTAAGCAGAGAGTTATAAGTGCTTTCTATAATATTATAACCTCTTTCTATATCGAAATAGCGTCTTTGTTGCTCTGGTAGATTTCTTAGGCTGATTTCCGCTTCGCCTATTTGCGAGTTTATTTTGTTAAGTTCATCTTGATATTTGGCATAATAATCTCTCAGCGAACCGTTGGACATATTTCTCGCCTCGTTTATCAATCGATTAATCTCCCTCATTGGTTCGGATTGTGGCGTATAGATAGTTGCCATTTCCCGTCTTTTAGCGTAGAGTTCTTTCAATTCGGAAACAGAAGCAGAAAATGCACCATCCTCTATTCCAGCAGCATTCATACTGATAATTTTTTCTAAATTAGCTGTAGCTAAGGTATTTCTTACCGCATTTAAGGAATTGAGATTGGTTAAGAGCTCTGCTTTTTTAGTTTCTAAATCCTGAATTTTCTTCAAAGTTTCCACATCTTTTCCTTCAATGTTAAAGAGCTCTTCTTTTATCTTAATATCATTGAGTTTCGTACCCGCAGAGTCTAATTTTTTTTGGATTTGTGCTAAATTTTCCGCCAAATAAGTTTCGGTATTTTTATCGACCATATTCCGATCCTGCAATCTTTTTTTGATGAGTTCATCCACCGTTGTATTTAGAAACTGCACCGTACCATTTAGGTTAAAACCTTTTTTGGTAATAATCATAATGCTTGGTAATTCTCTATCAAAATCCACACTCACATCTCTTGTGATAGAATTTACAGCACCATTTACCGTGTTTAGTGTAACAACAATATTCTCTAATTTAACTGATGTTTTTTCCGGATTTGGCACTAAACGAAAACGGAAATTAGGCGTTGTGTACCATTCATTTAAAGAAATAACTTTATTTGCCGGTCTTGCATAAGCATCAACTCTATCAAAAGATTCTGTATTATAGTTATAAAGATTTTGAGAGTGCCCTTCCTCTGGAAGACTTATCTCGTATCTATTGCCTCCTTTTGGGAGAATTGTAATAGGATAGCCTGTTTGCTGTGGGTGATTTCTATCGATTTCTAAAAAAATGGGAGAATCATATTTATCCAAATACGTTTGCTTTATCAATCCCTTGGTAGTGTAATTAATGAATAAATCCAATTGTTTTACCAAATACTCATTATGAGTTCTGGAAAGAATCATTTTTTTTAAAAACAATCCATCACTATTGCTGTTTTGCCCCCAAATAAAGTTAATAGACTGGTTTGGCGTAAAATAACTGGATGTATTGTTGGAAATACTTAATGAAAGAGAAGATGCATAAACCCTTTGTGCATAATATCTGCTATAAAAATAAGAAATGGCGTAACCCAAAATTGCCATTAGTAAAAACCAATACCAGTTTCTGATAATTCTACGGACGAAATGTATCGGGTCGAAAAAAGAAAAACTTCCTGCTTTTTCCTTTGTTTCGGATTGTACTGTAGTTTGTTGTGTTTTTCCGGGTATCATTTAGTATTACAATCTGGTTATTAAAAGGTAAATAGACATTGCTGTGGTTAGCAAAGAAACTCCTGTGGTAATGGTCTGTAAAGGATCTTTACCAAATCCGTGTAGGCTTTTAGCTCTGGTATTCAGATAGATAATATCCCCGTTTTGCAACCAATAATAGGGTGAGTTCATAATATCTTCTCGGGTCAAATCCAATTTTACAGTTTTTATACCTTCGGGATAGCGTCTTTGCAAAGTGATATTTTTTCTATCCACAGTCCTATTAAGACCACCTTCTTTTGCGAAGGCTTCCATTAAATTCAAAGATTGCTCGTAGGCTACTTTTTGCCCCGAAATCCCAACAGTTTCCATATCCCCTAAGATAGAATATCTAATCCCGTTCATATTGAGCCTTACTTCGGATTTTCCTTCCAAAAAATTCTCATTTACTTTTTCTTGAATTTCTTTGGTAATGTCTTCCACAGTTCTACCTTCTGCCTTTATATAGCCTATACCAAAGACATAAATATCTCCAGCGGAATCCACTTTTATCCCATTGAAATAAAATCTCATGTTGGAGTTTCCGCCACCACTTGCTCCAGCTGCGCCAGCTCCACCTCCTCCGCCACCCATCATAGCGGTCATTCCAGATTCGGATGTATTTAGTTTAGAATAAAATTGTGCGGCATCTCCTTTTGGGGTTGTTACGATATTCAAATCGAACATATCGTTTTTGGTGATTCTATACTCCTGATTGCTATAAGGAACCAACCCTTCTTCATTGATGACTAAGCTTTCACTGGGTTGCATATATCTTACTTCCTGCGTTGTGATACAGGATGTAATAAGCATGGAAGCCAATAAAAGGAAAATAAAATGTATGTGTTTCATCATTCAAAAAAATATTTACAAAAATAGTATTATTATTTCTTATTTCTAAATTTCAAAATAATATCGGGCAAATAAGCTCCGAAAAAACCTAAAATCAAAACAATTAATAACAAAAGATTAATTTCTATATGTCTTAAGAAATAGGTAATTATGATTAATATAATATAATACGAAATAATGTATGTCGTTGCTCCTCTGTGTGATAACCCGAGCCTAAGAACCTTGTGATGAATGTGGTTTTGATCGGCATCAAAAGGTGATTTTTTTTGTAAAAGCCTTACGATAATCACATTCAGCGTATCTACAATCGGAAGAATAAGAATAGCCACAGCAATAACAGGTGCTACTGCAAGATGGTATCTTGGGCGAACCACAGCTTTATCTATAAAAATATCTATAAAACACATTGTGGTAAATGCCAATAGAAAACCTAAAATCATAGAGCCTGTATCTCCCATAAAAATTTTCCTCGAGCGAACGTTAGACAGATTATAATACAAAAATGCCAAAACGCTACCTATTATTAATACTGCTAAAATGACCAAAGGATAATTATACTCGCCTAATCGAAAATAGCTAAGCCCAAAAGCAATACTACAAACAATGGAATAAATACCTGCTAAACCATCAATCCCATCAATTAGATTAAAAGCATTAATTAAAATAATAAAGGTGAAAATGGAAAAAATAACGCTGACATAATAGTTGAGTTCATGAATTCCGAATAGCCCAAACAAATTACCAATTCGCACATCTGAACCCAGTACAATAAGTACCGAAACAATAATCTGAGCCAGCAATTTTTTATAAGCCCTCATTACGATAATGTCATCCATCACTCCTACATAAAATAAAATAATGAGCGAGGCGAAGAGAAACTTATACATATCGAACAACTCGTACG
Source organism: Cruoricaptor ignavus (assembly GCA_030538575.1). Classification (GTDB taxonomy): domain Bacteria; phylum Bacteroidota; class Bacteroidia; order Flavobacteriales; family Weeksellaceae; genus JAUNTR01. The sequence goes on from JAUNTR010000003.1 coordinate 12,609, forward strand.
CAAATATAGGTGCACAAACTCCCAAAGATAAAAAAATGGCAATCCCTCCAAGATTGGGAATTTTCCTTTTGTGGGAACTTCGGATTCCTGGCTCGTCCATTAGGTTTTTTCTTTTAGAAATCTTAATAATCGTAGGAATGGAGTAATAAGTAAGTAAAAAAGAAAATACAAAACCCAATACCATTTTGTAATAAAACAAAGGTATGCCAGATTTCAGAACTATTTCATCTATTAAATTCATTACCAAGTCAATAAGTGATTTCTATATGTATCTATTGTAAAACCTGCTCGATATGCAAATTTATTCAAATAAATAAAATAATACATTACAACAAAACAAACTAACACCAAATGCAAATATCTTCTATATTGTATGTTGGATATTGCTGCTAATATATTAGGCAAAACCATTACCATATAAACAAGATAAATAGCCGTAAGCCTACCTGAAAATATAGGACTCATCCTAAATATATAAAAAATACACATCCCAACAAAACCTATATTTCGCATGTATTCGTAATATGGTATTTTTTCGCAAGCTTGTTTGTCAAAGGTAAGCATAAAAAACATATACATAATTACCAGCAAATCTGTAAATGTAATGCCCGATGCATTCTCATTCTCAATAGTTGCATAATCAGAAAAACCAGAATACACATCCCCAGGTGCCAACATCTCGAATATCCCTATATAATTGTATATTTGAAAAGGAGACAACGCCATACAAAGCAACAGAATCATTAGCATTCTACTCGGTGTAAGTTTTATAGTTGCAATCCAATATGCTAATATAAAAACAAAAGACGATTTATGAAAGCCCATTGCTAAATAAACCATCAATAAAAACATAGGTAAATTCCTGTTTTTAATAAACACAAAAGACAACAACAAAATTCCCATGGCTGCCGCTTGTCTCATTTGCCCCATATCCCCACTAAAAAATGAAGGAAACATATAGAGTGCCATACTCAGTGCTGGATAAACAACGCTTTCCTCAAAAGCCCAATATTTTGTGGTAATAGAAATAATCGCAATAAGCAATGCAAAATAATGAAATGGCGAGCCAAAAAAGAAAAATATTTTTCCCAACAGCACCCATATCCATTCTATCTCCAATTTAGTTTCACGAAAAAGAGCTTTGTTGAACACCTCACTATAATCTGTATATTGCCCAAAATAGCGGTACATTTTCACGTATTCTCCGTAATCTGCTCCTACCCAACTCCTTAAACCTGCAAGAATAATAAGTACACCGATAATTGCCCATACCGATTTGAAATTGCGATACTCATCACTATAAACTTCTAAAAAGCTATAAGCAATAAGTGCAACAAATACTATCGTAAAAAAAGGATGGTATGCCAGCATCAGCTATATTTTAAACCATACTCCTAATTATTTTTTCTTGTTGGAAAAAATAGAGTATGTAATAAATTTTTTTTCTCAACGGCAAAGATAAGAGATAATTCTCATTAAACCGCCTGTATTTAATAATTTCGGAAGTTTTAATCCCTTTTTCTTTTATAAAAAGTTTCAATTTTCGGGACATTTCCCAATAAACCTCATCATCTTTTACGAATGCCAAATATGCCAAAAAGGTATAAACTCCTTCTAAAATTTGGAAGTTTTTCAAATCCTTTTTTCGGTCAGAATATTCTGATTTCGCGAAAGCAACTTCCACATCTTCAACTGCTTTTAGAATACCCAAGCCTTTTATAGTATGTGTTTTGGTGATGGAATCGCTACGCTCCAAATACTGATAATGATAGGTTTGGGTTTGTGCAATGGTTTTACAACCAAGCAATAATTGAGGGATTAATTGAATATCTTCAAAATGAACACCTTTTTTAAATCTTTGGTTATCAAAAAGTTTTTTTGCGAAAATTTTGTTACACGCAAAATAACTCATATCCGAAAATACCGAAAAATGTTTTTCTAAATCTATTTTCTCTGGCATATTGGGAATTTGGGTTAGTTTTTGGGTTACGTTTCCGTGTTCATCTACTTTTTGCAAATTGCAAATTACCATTTGGGCATTGTGCTTTTCTGCCAAAGCGTACATTTCGCCAAACATTGTCGGGAGAACATAATCATCGCTATCTACAAAACCGACAAACTCGCCTTTTGCCCTATCCAAACCAAAATTTCTTGCATCACTTAGTCCGCCATTTTCTTTAACAAAAGATTTTATTTTATCGGGAAAACGCTCCTGATATTCATTAATTATCATTTGCGAGTTATCTGTACTTCCGTCGTTTATGACCAAAATTTCTATATCGGTTAAGGTTTGGCTAACCAAAGAATCCAAACATTTTGCAAGATAATTTTCTACATTGTAAACGGGAACTATTATAGAAACTTTTTTCATATTGATTTTAAAATAAAATTTAGCACGTATATTATTTTACCAAAAATAGTTACCAATCAACTGCATTCCAAATGTTTGAAATAAACAGAGAAAATATACAATGTGAAATGTTTCCTTTTTTATTTCTTTAAAAAGAATTAAAAAAAACGGCACTATAAATAAGCAAGCTCTTGCGGTTTCTCCTGTACCATAGGCTCCGGATAGAAACATTAGTATTAATGCAGTTATACTGGATAGAAAAATAGCATTCGCTTCCGAAGATGAAAACATTTCTATATAATACTTTTTCCCGGAAAAAAACAATGCGGTAATTCCCAGTGATAAAAACATTAGTATCTCGCCAACTGCCTGAAAACGAGTCCAAAAATAAATATACGGATTATGGAGTAGCATAAAGCCTCCTGGGTTTTCCGAAGACGAAGCGTGCAGAAATGTTTGTAAATGATTATAACCGAAAACGATATATAAAACCACAAATGTCAGTATATACCATAAAAACAAAATAGTTGTAAACCAAAGATAAGAGAATTCTTTTTTCAGTATAAAGTACAAAGCATAAATTCCTATAAATGCAAACAAAAATAAACCTGAAAAGGATAATATATTGGTAAGTATAATGGATGAAAAAGCATATAAAAAAGAAACAATGTCTATACTTTTTTTATTGTGAATTCTACTGACAGCCAATAACACTAGCGAGCTGGTCATCAAAATAACCCCATCAATAGAAACGAGTAAATAAATATTGACGGAAGGGATAATGGCAGATAACAGCAAGATTTCCTTTCTCCTCTGTAATTGGAAATCGAAGTTTTTTAAAATCCGATTAAGTATTAAAAAAAACAAGGAAGAAATAAGAAATAATGTAACACCTAATCCCAAAATGCTACCTCCAAAAACTTCTAAAATATAATAATGTAATAGGACTACAAACGGTGGATGCGTATTGGTATGCATTTGAAAACTCCCCTGGTTCGCTGTAAACGTCCTAAGCCACTCTAATGGATTTTGGATAGCTACTGCATCTGTATAGTATTGTCTTCCTTTGAGATAAAATGGTTGCTCGAAGGCGATATCTAAGTTTCCTTGAGCCATATTGCCAAATAAAACAAGGATAAGAGAACAAAATAAAATACCAGCAACTGGTATTTTTTGCAATTTATAATAAATATCTATACCTAATATAAAGAACACTATAGCAAAGAACACACCCATTGGCAAAAATACCGAGGGATAAATTACAGAAAAAGGAAAAAATATATCTGCACCAGTAAATTTCCAATATTCCAATGATGCAAAGTTGAGCATCGCTAAAAGAAGCCAAATACCCACTATAACAAAAAAAGTATTTACAGGAAAATTTTGTTTCAAAAACTTTGCGTTAAAATTTTGTATCATACATCCGTATTATAAACCTTGTTTTCCAACAGCTCATTAGCTGGTAACAGGACTGTGTTTTACTCGTGCAAATATAACAACTATTAGTAAAATCTAATTATCATAGAAAAGGTTTTTATCAAAAGTTTTGTGATTGTGGCAATATGAAAGTGGTTTATTTTTTTATAATTTTAAACACTTGCCTATACCCATCAACACAAATCAAATACACTCCGGAGTTCAATTCTGCCAAATTTGTTTGGGAATTTTCAAATATTCCTTTCTTTACTAATTGTCCTCTCATATTAAAAATTTTGTACTCTATGTAGATGTTTCTTTTAATGTTTATATATAGTTTTTCTTCTATAGGATTGGGAAATAGTACAAGATCGTTGCTTGCTAATTTTCTTTCCACATATTCGGTAGTATAGTCTTCTATTTTTGCAACATTATTTTCATATTGCTCCAATGGTAGTTTCATTATCGGTCCAGAATCCTCATTTTCATAGTCTTTTACACATCGGCAAGATAACGCCATATAAGGATCAAAATTATATTTAACCTGAATAGCATCGAGGGTATTATCGAAAAGCAAACCTATAGCAAACCCTTTATAGTGTGAGGAAAGTCCGGAAGTCCATATGCCAGAATATTTGGTAGCCGGAGTAATTGATTGGGGAACAACATTTGCTCGAAATCCTCTAATCCCGACAAAAGGGTAATTTCCTACAGAATAGGAGGCAGCATTGAACTGATAACCCAGTACTTTTGAATTTTTTTTGACAGTGTACCCTTGATAAGCCGATATTTTTGTGTTGTATGTTGTTTCGTTTACTCCAAGTTTATACCAAGGCGTTGTCCCCTTTTGGTAGTTAAAATCTGTACTCCCTGAGGTTATATTGGGAATTCGCCAGCCTTCGGGACAAGGGTCGAAAACAGATTTTTTCATACCGCTCCCCCATCTCTTATCTGCGGTATTCGGCTCATCCAAAACCCAATCTGTTCCCAATACTCCGACAGGAGAATAGGAACTAGGGAGCATATACACCAGTGGATTGTTTATTGAGTATAAAATATTTTTTCTTATTTTTTGGTAGGTTTTATCTGTTATATTACTGCCAGATGTATAATTGGCATACGAAACTATATAGCTGTTCTCATAGGTGTTTGGAGTAATCTGTTCATAAGAAATTATACCACTATTATTAGCAATCCCTTTATATAAGCTATAAGAGGTTCCATCCGGATTTAGAAAACCAGGCATGGGGTCTTTTCTTCCGTATTGGTAAAGAAAACCTCCTGATTGGGATATTTTGTTCAATTCTTCTCCTGTAGGGTTTGTAATGTTTGAAACTATAGGAAAGGCATTCAGTGCACCTATGTTTCGATCCATAAACTCTATTTTCAATGGCGAATTATTTTGTACATAATTAATATAATTTTTCACATTCGGATTGGGCTTTTCGGTTATATAAGAGCTTAAAGCCGTAGGAGCGTCATTGGAAATCCAAATATGCCAACTCCAGTATACAGGATTGTTTATACTGCCGTTATGCAGAGTTATGAGTGCGTTTCCTGCTTGGTTGGGTTTTATTCTAACTAAAATTTTGATGTCTTTTAATTCATTAATATGTTTAGGGTTTGGATTGTTTATTGTAACCTTGTCTATTAGCTCCGTACTTGTTGTCCAATACACATTGGTTTTCATGTCATCGTAATTATACATTTCATAATCGGATAAATACTGATTATAAACGGAAAAAGCTTTGCTTACAGGAATTTCAATTACTTGGAAGTCTATGCTCTTTACTGCACTGTAGCTGTTGGGTGCGTCCAGCCCTTCTCTATAGTGCATAATATTCTTTTTAAAATATTCTGTTGGGAAATCGTATTGATTTATAATATACAAAGGATCTTTAATACACCTGCATGCAAGAGCATCAGATGTAGAGTTTCTACTAATAGGGTAATAATAGAATTTCCCGTGTACTTCAGGAAATGTACTATCGGGTACATCTCTTTGATCTCCATCGGGAGTCAGCCTCAGTGATCGTGCCTCAACATGCGGTGTTATATTACGGTAATCCCAACTCATCATAGTAGCTGTCCATAGATAGGTTTCATGTTGGTCTGTAAAAGACTTGTTTTTGGCAATAAAACCCGTTCCTGGAAAAACACCCATATTTTTATTATCCACGTTTTGCAAATCGAAACCAATCTTGTTATATAGCCTAAATCCTTTCATATAAACTGGGACATTGTTATCCACGGGTTTTACAATATGATGTTTTTGTGCCTCAAAATTTTTTGCTGGAATATTACTTCCCAAACCAAAAGGAGAGTAATCCAATCTTATACCTACATCTTTAGTTCCCCAACCATCGCTTGAGCTATGTGCTACCAGCATCGATGGGATTCTCCAACCATTTGGGCAAGGATCGTAAAACGATTTTGTTTGGTACGGCTTTTTTGCAGTGTCTAAATTTGCATCAGCTTCATTTGAAAAGCCTCTTGAGTTGTCAGACCATAAATTCAACCGGGCAAGCCTATGTCTCGGATATGAAGGATGAGGAGTTTCTCCGAACCAGTTATAAGGTAAATTTAGATTATTGTTATAATTTAGGCTTATGTAGAGAAGGCTCAATGGATTTTGTATAGATTTTTCTATCTGGGTTTTAATCAGTTGAGAGGTGGTACTGTTATGTACTAAACTATTTAGGCTGACAGCACCTTTCATGTATTTGGAATTTGAATGCCTTACTTTTCCTACAACACCTTGTATTTCATAGAAGTCGTCCGAATTTCTGACAAGTGAAGGAAAAGGGTCTTTTCTTCCCCATTGGTATAATAGCCCCGCTGATTTTTTCCACTCATTTCCTACCAATGACTTATTAGTTGCTCCTAAATTCCTATCCATCCAGCCCCAATCTTCATCTGGGATAATTTCAATCTGTCCATTTGTTGGCTGTCGGGTTTCAAAGCCTTGTCTGTATTTCGTCCCATTAGTGGGATTATCTGTTACCCAAATATGCCAACTCCAGTATATTGAATCCGTATTATTACCATTTGCGCCGATATGCAGTGATACAACAGCATTTCCTTTGCCTACCGACTTATTAATCGGAATGGCTATTTTGCTACCAATAGAATTCCCTATAATCTCTAATTTATAATCTGAACCCGATTGAATCAATCCGGACTCGTCTTCCCAAAAAACATATGCCGACAGTTTTTGGGACGCATCTATTGGCTTATTAAGCCCCAAATGTTCAACCGTAGAAGCCCACATCTCGTATGCTTTTTTTACAGGGATGTACAGCCCATCATAATCCTCTTCTATATCGAAAATATAACTATTGGGTGCCAATTTATAATCTTTGGAATCTGCCGTAGAATACTGTGTTTCTACGAATGTAGCAATTGTATTTTCATTCGTTGGGGGTTTAGAATCCCGACTTTGGGCTTGAATCTTAGTGCAGAAAATTATCAGTACCAAGAGGAGGAAATTTGTTTTCATCAAAAAATGTATTTGTATTCCCAACAAAGTTACGGATAAAAACAATATCCCGTACTCCATTCCCAAAGCAGAGGCTGTAAGAGCAGGAGGAGTTAGATTTAATAAAATAACAAAAAGAACGGACAAAGAAGCATTCGTAGGAAAAAGCATCTTAGACAAATACCAAGAACCAATACCGAATAAAAGAGAATTAAATATCAGTATCGGGTATATAAAATTATCACCCAACAAAAACTGAAAAATCGTAGAAACCAAAACATAAAGATGCGTGGTAGATGCCGAAATTTTATCCAAACCATTAAATCCAATTACGCCATATTCCAAGACGTTTTTTGCAACCTTCCAAGTGATAAAAGAATCTTCTTGAAGATGGTGCGTGAACAAAATCGGGATTTTCATAAGTACCGTAGCCAATATCACACAAAAAGGCAACCATTTGTTCGAGAGAATAGTTTCTTTCTTCATTTCTTTAATAAATTTATTTTTCCGTTGTGTATTTTTCAAAATATATTTAGAATTTTATTCAAATTCCATTTCACTGGGCAAATATAAGCACTATAACCCAAATATTTCTAAATATCAACCAATTTTCATCGGTACAGAATAGCATCCGAAAAACCACACAACTCTTATTATCTCTTTTTTCATTATCTTTGCACCCACAAAAAATCTACAATGTCGAAATCATTAATCCCAAAATTAGAAGCCATAAAGCAACGCTACAACGAAGTTGCCGACCTTATTATACAACCCGATATTATCTCTGACCAGAAAAAATATTCGCAACTGAACAAAGAATATAGCAGTCTGGGGAAAATTGTGAAAGTTTATGACGAGTACAAATCGGCTTTGGATACGATTGCAGAATCCGATGAGATTATTGCAGATGGTTCGGATAAAGATTTGGTAGATTTGGCAAAAATGGAAAAATTGGAAGCCCAAGATAAAATCCCAACTTTCGAGGAAGAACTAAAAGTTTTACTAATTCCCAAAGACCCAGCAGATGACAAAAACGTAATTGTAGAACTAAGAGCTGGAACGGGAGGAGATGAAGCCGCAATTTTCGTAGAAGATATGTACAGAATGTATTCTATGTACTTTAAAACCAAAGGCTGGAAACACGAAGTTACCGACTCCAACGAAGCATCCAAAGGCTACAAAGAACTGATAATGAAAGTAGAAGGCGACAGCGTTTATGGGATTATGAAATTCGAGTCTGGTGTACACCGTGTACAACGTGTCCCTGAAACGGAATCGCAAGGTCGTGTGCATACTTCTGCCATTACTATTGCTGTTCTGCCCGAAGCCGAAGAAGTAGATGTGGAAATAAATCCTGCGGATATAGAAATGCAAACCTCTCGTTCTGGTGGTGCAGGTGGGCAAAACGTAAACAAGGTAGAAACCAAAGTACAATTAACACACAAACCTTCGGGGATTGTTGTGGTTTGCCAACAGGCTCGTTCTCAGTTGGCTAACAGAGAGTTGGCAATGGAAATGCTTCGTGCAAAACTTTACGACATCAAACTTCAAGAAGTTGTAGGAGATATTGCGGCACAAAGAAAAACGATGGTTTCCACAGGAGACCGCTCTGCGAAAATAAAAACGTACAATTACCCGCAAGGGAGAGTTACCGACCACAGAATTAATAAATCTATTTACAACTTAGATGCTTATATGAACGGTGACATACAAGAAATGATAGATGCCGTAATTATGGCAGAAAATGCCGAAAAAATGAAAGGAGAAGAGGAAGGATATTAAATTTCTCTCCAACTTTAATTAAAATACAAAAGCCTTCATATTTTAAAAGTATGAAGGCTTTTTAGTTAAGTTTTTTCAATCTATAAAAATTTATTCATAGTCGTATCTTATCCCGTATTTATTATACATTTTGTACATTTCCTGGATTATCGTTTGGTGTTTTTCTTCTATAAACCAAAAAATATGTAATTTCCTATATCCTAATGAATTTAGAAATGCTGTAACCTTGCTGGAATTATCTTTCCATAATTCTAAAATAAGCAATGGTTTTTCTCGTGTGATGAACTCTTGCATTCCCAAAATTGCGGCTTCTTCGTTTCCTTCTATATCCATTTTCACAATACAGCAATCGCTAAATGTTCTATCTTTTGCAAAATCATCAAACCGTACTAATTCTATGGTATCCTTATTTTTTTTATCATCACCAAAAACTACGGAACACTCTCCCATCTCAGCATCATTAAAAAAGATTTCTACTTTTTTATTTTCATTACCCAATCCCACGTTTACCACTTCTGCATTTTTGCTACAATTATTCAATTCCAAATTTTGTAGAATGGCATTGTAATTAGATTTCATCGGTTCAAAGGTTAATACACTACCCCCCCCCATTTTTCGCCATAAGCACCGTAAATCTGCCGATATGACCACCAACGTCTATAAAATTAAATTTTTTACCTTTTAATACATTCATCAAAAAATAGGTTAAATCTGGCTCGTAGTTTTCCAAGCACGCCCAAAAATCGATGGTTTCTTTCCTTGTTTGGAGAACAATATTTTGATACCTAAATTTTGCAGCAGGAAATGGAATTATATTTTTTAATCCAAAAATTTTCAAAATATAGTGAGAATAAAAAGACAGCAAAAACCAAAATTTGCCACTTATAATTTGCTCTTTTATTGATTTTACAGTTACTGATAGGTGTTCTATTTTTTTCTTCATTGGTTATATAATAAGGCGTAAAGGTAAGAATTTATCATTAATTTCACATTAATTCAGCACTTTATTTTTTCTGCAATCTTTTATTCAAAAAACCTCGTTTGGCTTGTTCATAATCATCTTGTGCGCAAGGCAGGCAATTTTCAATATTTTCATCTTCGCCAAAATACCATAATCCACTGAATGTTTCTCTTTTAAAAGCAAATTGCATATCATCTACCAAAACCCAAAACGTTTCGTAATTTCGCTCTTTCGGATGAGAGTTTTGGATAGAAATTCCTTCCAAAAGATACCATATCATTTGTACTAACAACTGATGATTTAGCGGATTTTGAGTTTCTAAATTAAGATTAAAAATCCCAACAGATTTTAGATTTTGTCCCAAACCAATCTCCTTCATACAAGCACATATTTCTCTACGATTAAGCCCATTCACTTGCGGATTAAGGGAAAATGCTCCCGCAAAACTTTCTATCGCATCTGCATTGATGGTTACTAAATCTGCTCTACGAAAAAAGGGCTCAATTCGGTTCATATTTCCCATCATTTCTGCCAAACGCACGACATCAAAATCTACATCTTTTACGAGTTGTACGCTATCCATTTCATTCAAATGTTTTTGATAACCCAAATGATGATAATTATTGATTGTGAATTGTTTAGAGGAAAAAATATGACTTAGGAAGTTTTTCTCATTCAGTTGTCCGCTATCATTATTCAGCCAAACCACATTGGAAATTTGGGTGTAATTAATTCCTTTTTGTAAAAAATTAAGAGCCGAAAAAAGCGAATACGACAAATCATTACTTCCGCCCAAAACAACAGGAATGGTGTTTTTTTGATGACAAGTCGTGAGAATTTCTTGCAAAATATAATGCGTATCGTCCTGCGTTTTGCCAGAAACCAAATCGCCGATGTCGAAAATAGGAATATCCAAATCCGAACCCGAAAGCCGATACAATTGCTCTCTGATGCCCGTAAAATCTGCCATATCTGCCTTGCCATTTGTCCCACGATTATCGGAAACAAAAAGCAATGCGACACCATTTTGCGGAAGTTGGTTTTTCAATTTAGAACCCAATTGCCAAGGTTCGGTTTTTATCTGATGCGGAAAACTAACGAAATCTTGTAAATCCATTGATGATAATTAAACTACAAACTTAATTAAAAAACTATCAATACAAAAAAATCCCAACATAAAACTGTCGGGATTTGTATGCTGAAAAAACATCATTTCTTCTTCGTAGTGGTTTTCCTTGCGGCTGGTTTTTTCTTCTCTGCAAAAGCCGTTTTATCTTGTGCGGTAATCCATTTTTTTACCTCATCCAAAGAAATTTCTTTCAATTCTTCTGCGGTATATTTTTCGTCGTTTTTATTTTTTGGAATTTTGAAATTGGTTTTCCCAAATTTTATAAAAGGTCCCCATCGTCCGTTTTCTATGGAGATTTTTTCTTTCTCCCATTGTTGAATGTATCGGTTGGCTTCTTTCTCCAATTTAGCATCTATCAACTCGTTCACATCGCTTTGAGAAAGATTATCGAAATCGTATTTTTTCGGTACATTTACATAAATGCTTTGGTATTTTATAAAAGGACCAAATCTGCCCACGCCTTTGGTTACAGGCTCGTTTTTATAAGTCGCAATCGGGGCATCTGCTTTTTGTTTTTCTTTAATTAAAGCCTCCGCAGATTCCTGATTAACAGAGAATGGGTCGGTGCCTCGCCCGAGTGAAATAAAGGTTTCTCCCCACTTCACATAAGGACCATATCTGCCAACTCCTACGGAAACCGATTGCCCTTCAAAATCATTTAAATCAAAAGGAATTTTGAAGAGTTCCAAAGCCTCATCCAAAGTAATGGTTGCAATATTTTGGTTCGGGAGCAAAGAGGCGAATTTTGGTTTTTCCTCGTCATCGCTTTCGCCAATCTGTATCATTGGGCCAAATCTTCCAATTCTGGCATACACGTTTTTATCGGTTTTCGGGTCTTTCCCCAGATTTCTTTCGCCTGTCGCACGGTCTGCATTTTCTTCCACATCTTCTATTCTTGGGCGGAAAAATCCGTAGAAATCCGTCATTACATTTTTCCATTCTTTTTCTCCACCTGCAATTTCATCAAACTCTTGTTCCACCTTTGCCGTAAACCCGAAATCCAAAATCTCTTGGAAATTATTGGTTAAAAAATCATTGACCACTTCGCCAATATCGGTTGGGACAAATTTGTTTTTATCTCCACCAAATTTCTCAATTAAAATTTCTTTTTTCAACGCTGTTTTCCCGAGCGTCATTTTCACGATTTCTCTTTCTTGTGGTAAAATTTCCCTTTTGTCCACATACTCTCTATTTTGTATAGTTTGTATGGTTGGTGCGTAGGTAGATGGTCGTCCGATGCCCAATTCTTCCAGTTTTTTCACCAATCCAGCTTCTGTAAATCTGGCTGTTGGTCGAGAGAATTTTTCGGTTGCGATGATGGTTTTGTACGCCAATACTTCGCCGATATTTACTTTTGGCAACAATTTTTCGTTGTTATCTTCTTCGTCTTCTTCAGTTTTTGTAATGCCGTAAACTTTTAGAAAACCATCGAAAATGATGACTTCTCCCTGAGCCTCGAAATGAGTTGGCAACTGAGGATTTCCTATTTCTATAACGGTTTTTTCTATCTGTGCATTTGCCATTTGCGAGGCTAATGTTCTTTTATAAATCAGTTGATACAGTTTATTTAACTGAGCATCTCCAATGGATTTTACAGAAAAATCGGTCGGACGAATGGCTTCGTGGGCTTCTTGTGCGGAAGAGGATTTTGTGGTGTAATTTCTTGGTTTAGAATATTTTTCGCCATATTCTGCAAGGATGTGAGCTTTTGCTCCATCAATCGCTTCTTGGGAAAGATTTACAGAGTCGGTTCTCATATAAGTAATATAACCTTCCTCATAAAGTCTTTGTGCGACACGCATTGTCGTAGTAACACCATAACCAAGCCTGTTGGACGCTTCTTGCTGTAAAGTAGATGTTGTAAAAGGTGCTGATGCAGAGCGGGTTCCAGGTTTCTTTTCAACATTCAGAACTTTAAATTCCGTGTTTTTAGAAAGGTTAAGGAATTCCTCTGCTTCGGTTTCTTGTAGGAAATCTTTTTTCAGTTTCGCAGCGATATTTTGTTTTTCTTGATTAAGGAAAACACCTTCAACCTTAAAACTGGATTGTGGTTTGAAATTTCTTATTTCCTGCTCTCTTTCCACAATTAGGCGTACGGCAACGGATTGCACTCTGCCCGCAGAAAGTCCGGTTTTTATTTTTTTCCAAAGTACGGGCGACATTTCAAAACCTACAATTCTGTCCAAAACACGTCTTGCTTGTTGGGCGTTTACCAGATTTTGGTCGATTTTTCTTGGGTTCTCTATCGCTTTTAGAATGGCATTTTTTGTAATCTCATGGAAAACAATACGTTTGGTATTATCGTCTTTTAGTTTTAGTTCTTGTGCCAAATGCCAAGCAATGGCTTCACCTTCACGGTCTTCATCGGAAGCCAACCAAACCATTTCGGCTTTTTTTACGGCTTCTTTCAGTTCTGCAACAATTTTCTTTTTGTCGGCAGAAACTTCGTAATCGGGTGTAAAGGTTTCCAAATTTACTCCCATTCCTTTTTTAGGTAAATCCCGAATATGCCCGAAGCTGGACTTTACTTGGAAATCTTTCCCTAAATACTTTTGGATGGTTTTTGCTTTGGCAGGTGACTCTACAATCACTAAATTTTTTGACATTCTAACTTTTTTTTGCAAAAGTATAAAAACTATCTGAAATGCCAACATTGAAATATTGGACTGGGAAATCTATCCGCCAATATTAAAATATTGGTCTCGGAAATCGGTCAGCCCTGCGGGCTTTGGTGGTTGGTTATTTAACTTTTTAATAACTATCTGAAACGCCAATATTAAAATATTGGTCTAGAAAATCGGTCAGCCCTGCGGGCTTTGGTGGTTGGTTGTTTAACTTTTTAATAACTATCTGAAACGCCAATATTGAAATATTGAGCTGAGAAATCGGTCAGCCCTGCGGGCTTTGGTGGTTGGTTATTTAACTTTTTAATAACTATCTGAAACACCAATATTGAAATATTGGACCAAGAAATCGGTCAGCCCTACGGGCTTTGGTAGCTGGTTATTAAAAGATTGTGTAACTTTTTAACTCATCTCATCATTTAACTTTCATATAACGATTCGCATTTAACCTTATAGTTAGTTATACATTCTTTTTAACTTAACTTTAAATTTTAAATTAAGAAAGTGGACATTAAAGTTTCTATGCTTATCTTCGCAAAAATTTTTGTTTTGAAAAATATTTTCCGAAATGCGATTAACAGCCAAATGGTTTTTTACAGATATTTCCGTAGGAAAGGCTGGAAACGTTTTTTGAAGGAAAATATCCTGGAAAGCGAAGGTAGCAGAAAGACGAAAGCACAATCGGTTGCTTTGGGTGTTTTTATTGGGTTTTCGCCATTTTGGGGATTTCATACATTTTTGGCATTATCGCTATCGGTGTTTTTTAAACTGAATAAGGTTCTTACGTTTATGAGTTCGCAGATAACGCTTCCTCCGTTTATTCCGTTTGTTATTTTTGCATCGCTAATGGTTGGTGCACCGATTGTTGGCGGACGCACGGATTTTGGAAATCAAGAGTTTAATCTTGAAATGGTAAAGAACAACCTCATACAATATGTGGTGGGCAGTTTGGTTTTGGCAACGCTGGCTTCTTTATTTTTTGGTTTTCTTACTTATTTTCTTTTAGGGAAAAGGCGATGATGTTTTTTTTAATTAATCTATTAAGGTGCATTCTTTTGCTTTTTTCAGCATAATTACGGTTTTGCTGACTTTGAATTTGTTGAGCAAGTTTTTTCTGTGACTGGATATTGTTTCTGTGGAGACAAACATTTTAGCTGAAATCTCGGGTGTGGAATATCCTTGTGCTAATAGTTGTAAAACTTCTTTTTCTCTTTTAGTCAGTTTTGGACAAGCATTATTTCGGGGTTCTTCTTTTTTCAATAAAATTTTTTGTACATCTTTGCTAAGATAGATGCCATTGGAGTGGATTTCTCGAATGGCGGTTTCTATTTCCGACACGGGAGATTCTTTTAATAAAAAACCTGCAGCACCATTGCTCATCATTTTTGTAATGAGTTCTTTTTCATCGGTATTAGTCAGTCCCAATATTTTTATTTTAGAAAATCTGTTGTGTACGACTTTGCAGGCTTCTACGCCAGAACCATCAGGTAAATTAATGTCTAATATAAGTATATCTATTTTTTTGATTTTCAGTTTTTCATAAAGTTCTGCGATAGTGTTTGCCGTTGCTACAACATCTAAATCGTTTTTTGTAGTAAGATAGCTTTTCAATCCTTCTATTATTAGTGGATGGTCATCGCAAATCATCAGGTTTAGTTTACTCATATTCTACAGGTTATATTTATAAAAGTTCCTTCTTTTGGTTTAGATATAATATTCATTTCGCCATTTAAGGATTTTACTCTTTGTTTTATATTGTCTAATCCCAAATTTCTATGGTTTTGTTGGGTATCGAATCCTATACCGTCGTCTTCTACATCTATAAGGATTAGCTGTTTATTTTTAGTTACTTGTACGGATATTTTGGATGCTTGGGCGTGTTTTATGGCATTGGTTATCAGTTCTTGTACAATTCTGTATATGTTGAGTTTTTGGTTGCTGTCGAGTACTTCTTCCAGATTATGACCATAGAATGAGATTTCTGTTTTAGCCGTGCTGTTGTTTTCACAGAAGTAGCTAATTGCATCATGAAGTCCTAATTTTAGTAGAGATTCGGGCATTAGATTTTTGGCGATTTGTCTTAGTTCTTTCAGTGTAGCATCTAATTGTTCTACGATTTCGGTATGTGCTATTTGTTTTTCTTTTGGTGTATTGGTTTCCAGCTTCATTTTGAGTCCGGTTATTCTACCTCCTAAACCATCGTGTAATTCTTTGGCTATTCTTCGGCGTTCGTGTTCTTCACCTTGTATAATGGCTCGGGAGACTTCTACATTTTTTTTCTGATTAATGAGTGCAAGTTGTTTTTTTTCGTTTTCTTTGCTTTGATGAAGAGAATAGAAGAAAAAACCAAGAACACCAAGTAGCAAAAAGGTGGTTCCTATATAGATTAATTTTTGCTGTCGGCTTTTGTTTTCTGCTATTAGCAATTGTCGTTCTTTTTCTGTCGTACGAAATTTTATTTCTATTTCATTTATACCTTCTTTTTCTTTTCTGTCGTTTAGAGAGTCTAATATATTTTGGGAATCTTTGAGGTAATAATAAGCCTCTTCGTAGTTGCCAAAATCGGCAACCATTGTAGCAATATCGTTAGTTAGTATATATCTTCGGTTGAAATCTTTTTCTGGAATAGTTTCCAAAAGGTTTTTTATCACAAGCGTTGCTTCTTTTTCTTTACCCATTTTTTTTAGCAGAAGAAATTTATTGTAGAATAGCATTTTGGATTCGTAACCTAATAGATTCAACTCTTTTGCTATTTTTATTCCTTCATTAATATTTTCGAGAGCCAAATTATTATTTCCTACTGCACTGTTATACTTCGATAGGACTTGGTAAAAAAAGGTAAGATATACAGATTTTGGTCTATTTTTCAGGACTATTTTTGCTTCGTTTAGCTGTTTTTGTGCCTCATTCGCACGTTTGGAATCTATAAGAATATTGGCATAATTAAGCTTTGTCCAAACATAAAACTCGGGGTTTTTGGCTACTACAACTGGTAGCGCTAATGCTTTTTTCAAATAGACAAGAGCTTTATCGTTTTCCCCATAATTATTAAAAATAAGTCCCGTATCTGTATAAAAGGATGCAAGCAACTCTATGTTTTTAGATTTTTCTGCAAAAGGGATAGCTTTGGTAAGGTTGATGTCCAAAAATGATTTATCATCTCCCTTGCGTTGTTCCAAAGCTCCGTAATTATGCCATAACTTTGCACGATAATCATAGCTTTCTTTGGTATTGTATTTACTGAATATTTCTTCTGCCTGCATATATAATTTCTGGCTTTTTTCGGGATAGGCTTCGAAGAATATTGCAGCTTTACTATAATCACTAATAGCTTTCAGGTATTGGTTATTACCAGCTAATTTCTCGGATTGTTTTATTTTTTCAAAAGCGACAACAGTATCTCTATAAGACCAATAATCAACTATTTTTACCAGCAATTTAACTTTTCCACTGGGGGTTTTGGTATTCTTCAACAAAGTTTCCAAACTATCTACATATTTACTATCTCCCGAATCCTGAGCCAACCCGAAAATCCCAAATGCCAACAAGAAAATGATTGCTGTATGTCTTAACATAACAAATATTTGTTCGAAAACAAATTTACTTAATATCTACTCATAAAACACTATAGAAAAACAAGCGTCTACCCCCCCCCCTTATTCAAAATGCTGATAATCAATAGTTTAATAAAGTAGCATTAAAGCAAAATCCCCTTTTTGGGGGAAACCAGCCCTATACAGCGAATTCTGTTATTTTTTATCAATTTCTGAACAAAAACATATTATTTATACAAAACCATTTAACTTAAATCTTCCATAATATGAGGGAGAAGACAAATTCGTTTAATAAAAAAACAGCAAAATAAATTACTTGTTTTAGGGGAGAAAAAAACTACCTGAAAATAGGATTTTTACGACAAATATGGCTGATGGAAACTAACAATTGTTAACATCAATTACTTTTGTGCATAATTTTAATTTTTAAAATCTATGATGATGAAAAATTTCTACCTATTAGTATGGAGTTTGTTATGTTTTTCTTTCGGAGGATTTATCTCTGCACAGTGTTATAGTGGGAGTATAACAACCGATATTTCTACTGTACCAAATACTTGTGCATCAAATGGAGAAATAACCGTTACCCTAAGCCATTTTGAGGACACCCAAATACAACTTCTGAAAAACAATGTACTACAAAGAACAATTGTTCCAACAGCGAACACTTCTACCTTCGATGTATTGCAAGCAGATACATATAGCGTGAAGGTTGTTTGCAAAAACGATATATCGCATGTGTACACGACTAACGATGGTGTTGTTGTGGCACAGAATTACACAGCTATGTCCGCAGCAGATATTAGCATTTCTAATACTTGTAATAATTTTACCCAAGGTGGTACAATTACAATAAATAATGTAACAGGTGGTAACGCCCCGTACACCTATTCTATTATAAAAAATAATAATCCTGACTACGATGACAGCCTAAGTGCATATTCTGCATCTGCTACCCAAAATGTTACAGAATTTGGCACTTACCAAATTCGTATAAAAGATGCATGTGGCAATTACTATACTGTTACCAGAACTCTTTCCCCAAATGTTGCACCAGTGAGAATTACATTTACCTTAACTAAGACCAGTTGCGATGGTACAGCAAACTATACCATTAATACAGGTAATGTGAGAAACAGCTCTAATAATGTTATTGTAAACTGGGATAACTACAAAGACCTTGGCGTGAAAATGGTTATACGCTCTGGCTCTGCATCTGGAAATATTATTTGGGATGGAACGTATAAAGGAGAAACTCTAAATTTGGCAATGCCAAGCAACCACAAATTTTATATTACAACTACTACAGCTTGTGGAGAGTCTTATAGCTACGAATTGGATAATACTTTGATAGAAGTACCGAGTTTTGGGATAACACATTCTAACACTGGATGTCCCCCAAATGAAAGTTTGATTTTGGTTGGGGATGCTAATACAACTTGGGTATATCCTGTAGCAGTTACTATTACGAATACAGATAATAATACTACAATAACAAAAAATCTATCAATACAAGGAAACTCGTGGCAAGAAACCTTGCCATTTGCAAACTATTCTATAACCTATGTAGATGCTTGTGGAAATACGGTAACCCATACGGTAGACAATCCTAAAAACAAAACAACACCATCTCTTTCGGTAAGAAACTATTTACTAAATATTTGTACCGATACCCTTCCTATAAATACACAAACAGGAACTACGCAAATATATGTTCATTTTGGAGACACAGGCTATGTAGCAAATTTGGAAAATGCAGATTTGGTCATTATCTCTGGACCAAGTAATGTGGGCGTACATGGTGCTAAAGTAGGTACAGGTAGATGGGGTTGGAGTAATATGTTACCAGGAAGTTATACGATTGCACTTACCAGTTGTGGCGTAACCACAAATTACAATTTAACCGTAGGAGATGGTAATGTTTTACGACAATCACTAACCTCAGAAGGATCGTCTTTCTGCTCAGGAGGCGGGACCATAACTTCTACAAAAGTATATAACGGACTGTTTAACAATACTGTTCAACTATCCAACACTTCAGATTTTAGCAATATTTTAGCAGAAAATAGCTCAGGAACTTTTTCCAACTTATCTGCTGGAACATATTATACAAGACTAAAAATTATAAATTCCCAAACATCTTCCACTGTCTCTACGTGTAAAGACTACACGTACTACATACCAGGAAGCACAGTTACTATTACTGATGCAACATCTGGATCAAAAATTTTGTATTCAGCTATTGCTTGTGAAGCTTCAGGTTCGGGCAATCATACAGGTAGAGTATATTTTACTTTTTCGGGAGTCGCTCCTTTCACTTTAAGATATAAATTGAAAACAGAAACCGATTGGACGACAATTAGCGGTATTACTACTACAACATATTCGGTATCCGATTTACTTGTACAAAGCAATTACGACGTACAACTACAAGACAGTTGTGGATCATCGGATAACATAGAAGTATTTATAGGCACTGTTGAAGGATATTCCATCGCAAATGTAACACAACCTTGTGTCGGCTCTTCTTACACATTAGAGGGGAACTCTTACCAAGGTGCCACTTATGAGTGGACGAATCCACAAGGAGCGGTAGTAGCCACAACTAGAACCTACACGATACCAACCTATGCAAAATCGTATGATGGCACTTATACATTAACTGTAAAATGGGATAACTGCGTTACTAGAATCTCATCATTCTCTATCTATGGCGAACTTTGTGGTAATCCAATTAGCCAAGCTACAATATCCGGAAATGTTTATAATGACACCAACGCCCTTAATGATAATACCGTAAACGGAACAGGAATAGGGCAAGCCGATAGTACGCAACTTTACATTTCGGTCATCTTGCAATCCACAGGAGAACTGGTAACTACCGTGAAGGTGAACAACGATGGCACATATACCATCCCTGGTTTACCTAATAACACTTACAAACTAGTAATAAATACCAACCCTCTTGGAAGTACATCTGCAGAACTACCTTACGGATGGATTTCAACAGGTGAAAATATTGGAAGTGAAAGCGGAAACGATGGATTAGTGGACGGAATCCTAACCGCAATTATTATAAATAATATATCCATAACCAATGCTAACTTTGGTATCTTCAGAGAATTTTGCTACAAGCCAGCAGTTACAGAAGGAGTTGCACTTCCAACAAAACACGGAATCACAGCTTTAGGAAGAGCTTCTTCCACGTCTTGGCCAACCGCAAGAACAGGAGGTCATACCGTATTGGAAGCCAAAACCAAAGGATTTGTTATCAACAGAGTTAAAAAAACATCTGATATTGGCGACCCAAGAGAAGGAATGCTGGTTTACGATACCGAAAATGATTGCATAAGCCTATACGATGGAACATCTTGGAAATGTCTGAAAAAACCAGGCTGCCCAGATTAATAGATTAAATTAAAAATTTCAATTATTAAAACTTAGATTTAAAAAGAAATGAACAAAATCATCATCTCTCTCAGCATATTAATTTCCAGTATAGCATTCTCACAAGTCATTATCGGAAGTGGGAAGACAGCGCTCTCCGGAAATTCCGTATCATTAGAATTTGGAAATGAAAACAAGGGACTTATCTTACCTTGGGTAAATGATATCTCATCTATAACCAACGCTGCAAACGGCACAATGGCATTAGACATTACAACCAGAATGGTAAAGGTAAAACTAAACAACGAGTGGATGGAACTAAGTAAAGCATCTACCTCCCTAATAAATACAACATTGCAAGACCCCTATTCTGACAAAGAAAATGCAAAAGTTTCAATTGGAGAAAAAATAATAGAAACTCCAGGTATTTTGGTATTAGAAGACGAGAACAAAGCAATGATTCTACCATCCTTAGAATCACCTCATCTTAATATCATAAAACCTTCTGCAGGAATGATAGCCTACGATACAAAAACCAAATTGCTCTGCGTTTACAACGGTACAGAATGGGCTTTTTGGAAAGCGGAATAAAAAAAACACAAAATTCATAGGCAAAAACCACCTTTCTTTTATTTTAAATAAAAAAGGGTGGTTTTCGTATTTTTTCACAAGCTCTAATCAAACGGTATCAAAACTTCCTCTCTTCAGAAAAAACAAAACCCTGCCATTCTGTCATAATTTTCATTATCTTTGCAACTTAAATTAGTTCAAAATTTTATAATTATTATAGATTCAGAATTTCTGAACCTAAGACTTTGAACCTTAAAACTTAATAAAAAAATCGTGCAAGAAAAATATATAGACGAAAACAAACAAGGCGAAGTGTTTGCCATCGCAGACAAAGTAGGAAACAATAAAAAACTGTTTCTGGAAAGCTATGGTTGCCAAATGAATTTCTCCGATAGCGAAATCGTGGCTTCTATCCTCAACGAGCAAGGCTACAATACCACAACCAAAGTAGAAGAAGCAGACCTTATTTTGCTCAATACTTGCTCTATTCGGGAAAAAGCAGAGCAAACCGTAAGGATGAGGCTCTCTCAGTTCAAAAAACAAAAGGAAACCAATCCTTCACTCACGGTTGGCGTTTTGGGTTGTATGGCAGAACGCCTGAAATCTAAATTTTTAGAAGAAGAACATTTGGTAGATTTAGTCGTAGGGCCCGATGCTTACAGAGATTTGCCCAATCTTTTAAGAGAAACTGAGAGTGGGCAAGATGCTATAAATGTTATTCTATCCAAAGAAGAAACTTACGCCGATATTTCTCCCGTTCGCTTGGGCGGAAACGGCGTTACGGCATTTGTAACCATTACCCGAGGTTGCGATAATATGTGTACATTTTGCGTTGTTCCGTTTACAAGAGGAAGAGAGCGTAGCCGAGATCCGCACTCTATCCTTAATGAATGTAAAGAACTTTGGGAAAGCGGTTACAAAGAAATCACACTTCTCGGGCAAAACGTGGACAGCTATCTTTGGTATGGCGGAGGACCGAAAAAAGATTTCGATAAAGCCTCGGAAATGCAAAAAGCAACTGCCATAGATTTTGCTCATCTGTTGGAAATGGTCGCCAAAGAAGTTCCCGAAATGCGAATTCGTTTTGCGACATCCAACCCTCAGGATATGAGTTTGGATGTGTTCCGAATGATGGCGAAATACGATAATATCTGCAAATATGTGCATCTCCCTGTACAAAGCGGAAGCAATAATATGCTAAAAGCAATGAACCGCCAACATACTCGAGAAGAGTATTTGGAACTAATAAAGGAAGCTAAAAAAATAGTTCCAGAAATTGCTTTTTCACAAGATATGATTACAGGATTTTGTGGCGAAACAGAAGAAGATCATCAAGATACACTTTCATTAATGAAGGAAGTGGAATACGATTACGGTTATATGTTTGCCTACTCCGAAAGACCGGGAACTCCAGCTCACAAAAAGATGGAAGATGATGTCCCAGCAGATATTAAACAAAGGAGATTATCAGAAATCATTGCATTGCAGGGCGAATTATCTAGAATGCGAATGAAATCTTACGTTGGGAAACATCACGATATTTTAATCGACGGAACATCCAAGAAAAACGAAAACCAATGGAAAGGCAGAAACTCCCAAAATGCCGTTTGCGTTTTCGATAAAGAGAAAGGGCAAAAATTAGGCGACATTGTGAAAGTGTTTGTGTACGACAATACGCAAGGAACACTTTTGGGAAAAATGGTTTGAATATGATAATTTTAAATGGGATAATATGATAATTTGGGAATGAGGTAATTTCAAACCTCAAATCTCAAACATTAAATTTCAAATTTAATCAATGAACGATTTACAAAATCCAATCATCAATAGAATTTCGGCACTTTTGGAAGTTGCCCGAAACAGAGTTGTAACAACCGTAAACCAAACTATGGTTCTTACTTACTTTGAGATTGGACGAA
>JAUNTR010000162.1 GCA_030538575.1 Cruoricaptor ignavus
TAAACCTTGAACCTTCAACTTTGAACCTTGAACTTCAAACCTTAAATAAAAAAAATGCCGAATATAAAATATCCGACATTTATTTAAGTTTTTGATATGAATTTTAAGATATAATTATTTTACATCTTTTATAATTTGCTTCGCTTTTTTAGAAGACAAATAAACTTGGAATCCAAGTCCGAAAACTAAATTATGAGTATAGCCTTTGTTCCCGAAACCTGCATTTCCTGTATATTTTAGCAAACCTTCCAAACCGATATTTGGTGTAAGGAAATAAGCATAACCAGGACCGAAACCAAAGTCTAAACCATTAGCAGAAGAACCACCTTTGGAGATAGATGTTCCACCAATTCCCAAGTTACCTTCCACGAAAAATCTACCGTGTTTCAAGAAATTATCTATACCTTTTTCTCCTGGAGATACATAATATCTACCCAAAGCTCCTACTCCATATTTAAAAGTTGTAGCTGCATCTTTGGCTCCGCTAAATCCAAAATCTGCATAACCACCAACCGCAACATTATCTTCTACGAAATAAGCCAATTTTGGCTGAATTGCGAAGTCATAACCTGCACCTTTGTTCAAACCAAAGTTTGCACCTACAAGGTTTCCACCTACCATCCAGTTTCCTTCTTGGATTTGTGCATTAGCTGTTGTTCCGAATAATCCTGCAACCAAAAGTGTTGCTCCTAAAACAATCTTTTTCATAAATTTTAATTTTAAGTCCTGTTTACAGCATATATTGTGCCAAAAATTCTAAAAACCTTCAATTTCTCTCGGAAAAGTTAAAATAAATTTAGTATTTTCTTGGCTGATGAACGAAGAAAGAATCTGGTTTTCAGCATTTTCCAACGTTATAATTTCTCCATTTTTTTGCAGTAAATAAATCGGTTGCTTATCTTTATTATAAGGTAACAAACTACGAGAAATCTCATCTACCAACTCGTCTCCGTTTTCTATCCCGAATATTTTGTTGGTTTTTGCAATCTTTTCATTAATAAAATTTTCATCAAAAGATTTAGAAGACATTATTGTTTTAGGAAACTTTCGCCCAATAACGGCTTTGCAAAGATAAGACAGTACAAAATCTTCATTATTCGTCCAAAGTTTCATAGCTTGGATAACATCGTTATCATCCAATTCCGTAAACCTGCGAATATCCTCTTCCGTTGCGGTTTCGTATTGGTTTTTATGTAGAAAATATTTCAAATTTCCCGAAACTTGCAGTTCTTTCCCTTCGGAAACCAAACGCTTTGCCCGAGCCAAAATCTTCAATAAAAGATGCTCTGCCAATGCCGAAGTTTTATGATAATAAACTTGCCAATACATAAACATACGAGCCGTAAGGTAATTTTCCACAGAGTAAATTCCTTTGGCATCTACAACCAATCGCTCATCGGAAACATTGAGCATTGAAATGATGCGTTGCGTGTTCACATTTCCTTCGGAAACGCCCGTGTAGAAACTATCTCGTTTCAGATAATCCATCCTATCAACATCAAGTTGAGAAGATATTAATTGATTGAAAAATTTGCGATGATACTTGCCTTTAAACATTTCCATAGCCATAGACAATTTGCCACCAAACTCATCGTTCAGTTTTCCCATTAATAATAAAGAAAGTTTCTCGTGATGCCAATCGTGCATTAGCATATTTTCCAAAGCGTGGGAAAATGGACCATGACCAATATCGTGCAACAAAATCGCCAAAAGTGCCGCCTCTTCCTCTTCCTTAGAAATGATAATGCCTTTCAGTTTCAAAGTTTCCAAAGCGGTAAACATCAGGTGCATTGCTCCGAGTGCGTGATGAAATCTGGTATGTGTAGCTCCTGGGAAAATAAGATTGAGCAATCCTGTTTGGGAAATCCGCCGCAATCTTTGGAAATAAGGATGCTCGATAACATCAAATAAAATTTCGTAAGGTATTTTTATAAACCCGTGTACTGGGTCGTTTACGATTTTCAGTTTGTTCTGCATTACAAAATTTTATTTCTGGTTTTAGATGCCAAAGTTAGGGAATTTATCTTTTTATTTTTAATGATAATCGTTGAAATTGCAACTTATAATTTCCTCAATTAAAAATAGAATCTTTCATTTAACGATTTTTTAACGGTTTTAGATGAAAATTTAATTTAAACTTAGGAACTTTTCGCCGTATTTTTGGAATCTGTTTTGATGCATTAATTTTAATATAAAAGAAAAAATATATGTCTGCTAAAATATTATGGATAGATGATGAAGTGGATTTGCTGAAACCACACATTGTCTTTTTAGAAAAAAAAGGCTACAGCGTAACCCCAGTAAACAACGTAAACGAGGCTTTGGAACTGATAGAACAACAGAATTTTGCCCTTGCATTGTTGGACGAAAATATGCCTGGAATATCGGGAATAGAAGCGATACCAATGATAAAAGAAAAAAACAATGCCCTGAAAATAGTGATGGTTACCAAAAATGAGGAAGAGCATATTATGGAGCAAGCCATTGGTTCGCAAATCGCTGATTATATCCTAAAACCTGTAAATCCTAACCAAATCTTGCTTTCTTTAAAGAAAAATCTGCAAGAGGAATCTTTGGTGGAACAAAAAACAATTTTGGAATATCAGCAGGAATTCCGAAATCTGAGTATGGAATTGTCCTACATCAGAACTTGGCAAGAATGGGCAGAATATTATAAAAAAATCCTGAATTGGGAAATAAAATTCGATAAAGTTTTCGATAGTGAGTTTTCGGATTTGTTGCAATCTCAAAAGGAAGAAGCCAACATACAATTCTCCAAATTCGTGGAAAACAACTACGAAGATTGGCTGAATAGCAACGATAAACCAATGATGAGCCACACGCTTTTTAAAGATAAAATAAAGGCGGAAGTGGAAAAAGAAAAAGTGTTGCTATTGGTTGTAGATAACCTGAGATATGACCAATGGAAAGTTATAGAACCGCTATTCACGAGGTTTTATAACAAAACGAGCGAAGATTATTATTACAGCATTTTGCCAACTGCAACACAATATGCAAGAAACTCTTTCTTCGCAGGATTAATGCCTTCTGAAATCGAAAAGCGTTTTCCGGATAAATGGTTTAATGATAATGAGGAAGGCAACAAAAACGAGTTTGAAAAAGATTTTTTGGAAGACCAAATGAAACGCCTCGGGCTGTCGCACAAAACAATGAAATATCTAAAAATCCTAAATGCCGATTTTGAAAGAAAAATTTTAGATGATTTTAACCAACACAAAAACAATGATTTATTGGTAATCGTTTATAATTTCATAGATATTCTTTCGCACGCTAAAACGGATAATAATATTGTGGACCAACTGATTCGGGATGATAAAACGTTCCGTTCACTCACTTATAATTGGTTTGAAAATTCATCTTTAATTAAGATTATAAAAACTGCGGCAGAGCATGGTTTCAAATTGGTAATTACCACAGACCATGGTATGATTTATGTGAAAAAACCAAGCAAAGTGATAGGAGACAGAGAAACATCTACCAACATTCGCTATAAAACAGGACGAAGCCTAACCTATGAAAACAGCGATGTTTGGGCGGTTTCTAATCCTGAAAAACTGTTTTTGCCAAAGGGAAATCTGAGTTCTAAATACATCTTTGCAAAGAATAATATTTTCTTGGCTTACCCGAAAAATTACAATCATTTTGTGAACTATTATAAAGACACTTATCAACACGGTGGGATTTCGTTGGAAGAGTGCATTATACCAATCAGCATATTAGAACCCAAGTAATTTTTTTTCATAGTTTATTTGGTTTTAGGGTTCTAATGAGAGTCTGTTTCATATTTTTTGAAGCAGACTCTTTTTTTTTGAGAGAATCAAGAGTCAAGAACCAAGACGCAAGAGCCAAGACTGCGAATTGCTAATTACCAATAGCTTATTAATTAGTCCTTATTAATTATTCTTTCTTTAAAATTCCAAATCGTCCTCAGAAACTGCTGTGCCATCTGCCATAAGATATGCTTTTAGAAAAGGTGTCAGATTGCCATTCATTACGCCATCTACATCAGAGGTTTCGTATGCACTTCGCACGTCTTTCACCAATTTATAAGGATGCATTACATAGTTTCTTATTTGGCTTCCCCACTCTATTTTCATTTTGTTGGCTTCTATTTCGTTTCGGGCTTTCATACGCTCTTCCAACTCTATTTCGTAAAGTCTGGAACGTAGGAGTTGCATTGCTTTTTCCTTATTTTGAAGTTGAGAGCGGCTTTCAGAGTTTTCGATAATAATACCTGTTGGAGCGTGTCTTAGTCTTACAGCGGTTTCCACTTTGTTCACATTTTGTCCACCTGCTCCCGAAGAACGCATGGTTTCAAATGAAATATCAGCAGGATTAATATTAATTTCTATCGTATCATCTACCAACGGATAAACGTAAACGGACACAAAACTGGTGTGTCGCTTGGCATTGGAATCGAAAGGCGAAATACGAACCAAACGATGAACGCCATTTTCCCCTTTCAGATAACCAAAAGCATATTCGCCATCTATCTCCAAAGTTACGGTTTTTACTCCTGCAACATCACCCTCTTGGAAATTGAGTTCCCGAATTTTGTAACCTTGCTTTTCCGCCCACATGGTGTACATTCTCATCAGCATACTTGCCCAATCGCAAGATTCGGTTCCTCCTGCACCAGCGGTTATTTGCAGTACGGCAGAAAGTTCATCGCCCTCGTTGGAGAGCATATTTTTAAATTCCAGATTTTCTATTTTCTCGACTAAAAGAGGAAATTGCTCATCCAATTCTTTTTCGCTATCGGCATCTTCTTTGGCAAATTCTTGTAGAACTTCCAAGTCTTCCAACTCATTATAAATTTCCTCGTAATCCTCTACCCATTTTTTTTTGGAACGCAATTGTTTCAAGAAAACTTCCGCTTCTTTGGGGTTTTCCCAAAATTCGGGAGCAGCGGTTTTTTCATCATCATTAGAGATTTCTATTTTCTTTTTCTCTATTTGCAGGTATTTATATAAATCGGTTACACGTGTCCGAGCATCTTTAAATTGGTCGCTGTTTATCATTCTGCAAAAATAATGAATAATGAATAACTAACAAG
>JAUNTR010000163.1 GCA_030538575.1 Cruoricaptor ignavus
AACCTCAGCCTTAACCTCACCCCAATGTCCATAAAAAATCTTGCTGAAGATGATCGCCCGAGAGAGAAGTTTTTGCAGAAAGGCAGAAATGTACTTTCGGATGCGGAACTTTTGGCAATCATTATGGGAAGCGGAAATCGGGAAGAAAGTGCGGTGGATTTGGCGAGGAAAATTCTTAGTTCTGTGGGGGATAATTGGCACGAACTGAGCAAGTTGAGTTTGAAACAACTGATGAAATTTAAAGGTGTGGGAGAGGCAAAAGCAATTTCTATTGCGGCAACTTTGGAAATCGGGAGAAGGCGTGCTGCACAAGAATTTCCTGAGAGAAAGAAAATAAATAACAGCCAAGATGCTTACCAAATTTTCAGCACACATTTATCCGATTTGCAGGTGGAAGAATTTTGGGCGATTTTTGTAAATAAAAGTAATAAAGTTATTCATACAGAGCAACTTACGATTGGCGGAATTACGAGTTCTGTGGTAGATATTCGTTTGCTTTTCAAAAAATCGTTGGAGCATTTTGCAACGGGAATTTTCGTGGCACACAATCATCCGTCAGGAAATTTGCGACCAAGTTCGGAAGATTTAGCCATAACGAAACAAATTTATGAAGCAGGTAAGTTGTTGAATATTAAATTAATAGACCATATTATTTTGGCGGGAAATACTTATTTTAGTTTTTCGGACGAAGGATTATTATGATAAAAAAAATACTAAATCATCAATTAGATTTTCAGAAATATCAGCGATGCATTTCCCAATCGGTGCAGAGGAATATTTATAGTTCCCAAAAATTGATGCATCTTGCCAATGGCACGCAATGGGATTTTTTGGTTTATGGCGATTACGAAGCGGTAATGCCTGTGCCATTTGTCTATAAAATGGGAATAAAAATTGTAACAAAACCTTGGACAATACAGCAATTGGGTGTGTTTTCCAAAAAGGATAATCCGCAATTAAATGCCGAGTTTAGAGAGTTTTTGTTAAAGGAATATATCGTACATTTTTATTCTTTTAATGAAGGAAATCAATTTTTAGATTACAATCAAAAATTCCAAAATTATAGTATTAAGAAAAATAATTATGAAACTGTAAAAGCAGAATTTTCTATCAATCGTAGAAGAAATATCCGTATAAAACAGAATTTGGATGTAAGTTTTGAAGTGATAAATGATATAGATGAGGTAAAGGATTTTTTCTTCACTTATTTAAAATTAGAGACAACCCACAGAAATAAAATTATATATTACAATATCCTGAAACAATGTTTTTTGAATGATATTTTGAAGGTTTATCAATTAAAGATTAATAATGAAATTGCCAGTATAGCGATGATTTTGCAATCGGAAGAAACTAATTGTACCACAGTACTCATTAATGCACCAAAATTTTTGAAAGAAAACTCGTCCTCAATTTTAATCAATTTAATACTTCAAGAAAATATAGAAACCCGAAATCTTAGTTTTTCAGGAAGCAATATTCCTGCAATTGCCGAATTTTACGAGCGTTTCGGGGCAGAAAAAAAAATCTATAATATTCTGGGATTTAGCAAAAAACAAGTTTTACAGCAAATTGTTGAAAAGAAACTTCGTCTGTCTTTTGGCAGAAAATCAACAATTTTTCCTAATTCTCATAAATAATCATTACTTTTGTCGCCAATTATTTTTATGGAATTTATTCAACTTTTGCCATACATTGCAGCTTTTATTATTGCAGTTCCTTTTTTGGTTTTGTTAAGGCAATTCATACATTTGTATGCGAAATTGAAGGAAAAAAAATTACAGCTTTTAGCAATAAAATCGAATTCGGAAAATAAATTGCAAGCTTTCGAGAGAATGACTTTGTTTTTGGAAAGAATAAAACCATCTAATCTCGTAAAACAATTTGATAAAAACCTGAAACCGCACGAATTTGTATTTCTCGTAGAAAAATCTATTTCCGAAGAATTCGAGTACAATTCGGCTCAGCAACTTTATATTTCCAAAATCAATTGGCAAAATATTGTTGTAGCAAAAAATACAATTATGCAATTAATGCATAAAACCTACGAAAATCTGAATGAAAATACAGATTTAGAAGATTATAAAACCATTTTCCTAATGAATTATGTAAACGGCGAAGATTATATTGCCCAAACCATAGACGATTTGAGGAAAGAAACATTACTAATAAGAAATTAATAAAAAAGAAACATTAAATGATTCCAAATTTTAAAGCCCATCCTTGGCATGGTATTCCAGCAGGAGAAAACTCCCCAAATGTGGTAAACGTTTTTATAGAAATTGTACCATCTGATACCATAAAATACGAAATAGATAAAAAAACAGGCTATCTGAAAGTAGATAGACCACAGCAGTTTTCCAATATCATCCCAGCACTTTATGGTTTTATCCCAAGAACTTATTGCCATAATGAAGTGATGAGATTAGCAATAGAAAACGGTTCGGAGGATGTAACAATGGGCGATCACGACCCTTTGGATATTTGTGTGCTTAGTTCTCACAATATTCATGCAGGCGGACTTCTGATGGAAGCCATCCCAATCGGTGGTTTCAAAATGATTGATAAAGGAGAAGCCGATGATAAAATTGTAGCTGTAATGGTTGGCGATCACGCTTTTGGGCATGTTAGAGACATTTCTGAACTTCCCGAAGCAGAAGTAAAAAGGTTAAAGCATTACTTCCTTACTTATAAAAACTTACCAGACGAACCTGCAAAATGTAGAATAGACGATGTATATGGTTCTGAACACGCTAAGCAAGTTATAGAAGCATCTAAAAGAGATTATGCCGAAAAATTCGGAGGATAATTTTTTCAATTATAATTAAAATTACAAAGCAAGTGATAAAAATCATTTGCTTTTTTTTATTTGAAAATCAGTTAGTTAAGTATCTATTTTTCTTTTCTTGAAATAATATCTGCAATCGCTTGTTTTTTTTCTTAATTTTAACAGATAATTAACATAAAAAACATAATCTATGAATTTATTCATTTTAATTCCAATTTTTGGAATTCTGGCATTAGCCTACACCTTCATTCAAAGTTCCTGGGTAGGAAAGCAAGAAGCAGGAAATGATAGAATGAAAACCATCAGCGGACACATTGCCGATGGTGCAATGGCATTTCTAAAAGCCGAGTACAAAATCTTAACTTATTTTGTAGTTATCGTGGCGATTTTATTAGCCATAATGGGATTTAGTAATTCCAATTCACATTGGAGCATTGGGATTGCCTTTGTAGTTGGTGCAATTTTCAGTGCTGTAGCAGGATTTATAGGAATGAAAATCGCTACAAAAGCCAATGTAAGAACCGCAGAAGCAGCCAAAACATCTCTGTCCAAAGCGTTGAAAGTATCTTTCACAGGAGGTTCGGTTATGGGAATGGGCGTTGCTGGTTTGGCTGTTCTTGGTCTTGGAGCGTTGTATCTCATCATCAAGCAAATTTTTGCTCCCGATGCTCTCGTTAATTCTCATGAAATGGAAAGAACGATAGAAATCCTTACAGGTTTTTCCTTAGGAGCTGAATCTATCGCACTTTTCGCAAGAGTAGGTGGAGGAATTTATACCAAAGCTGCCGATGTAGGAGCAGACCTTGTTGGGAAAGTAGAAGCAGGAATTCCCGAAGATGATCCAAGAAATCCCGCAACAATTGCAGATAACGTAGGCGATAATGTAGGCGATGTTGCAGGTATGGGAGCAGACCTTTTCGGTTCTTATGTCGCTACGGTTTTAGCAACAATGGTTTTGGGTCGGGAAACTATTTCACAAGATGCATTTGGTGGTTTTGCACCGATTTTATTACCGATGCTTATTGCAGGTATTGGGATTGTATTTTCCATTATCGGTACTTTTTTTGTTAAAATTAATGATGAAAATGCCACCGTTGCCAGCGTGCAAAAAGCTCTTAACCTTGGTAACTGGGGAAGTATTGTACTCACTGCGGTTACCTCTTATTTTTTAGTAAATTATTTATTGCCCGAAACTATGGTTCTTCGTGGATATGAATTTACCAAAACTGGTGTTTTCGGTGCGATTATCGTAGGTTTGGTAGTTGGTACATTGATGAGTATTATTACCGAATATTATACCGCAATGGGAAAACGCCCTGTGAAAAGCATTGTTGAGCAATCTTCCACAGGACACGCAACTAATATTATTGGAGGTCTTTCTGTGGGAATGGAATCCACATTATTACCGATTATTGTTTTAGCAGGTGGGATTTACGGTTCTTATCTTTGTGCAGGACTTTACGGTGTAGCGATTGCTGCTGCGGGAATGATGGCAACTACCGCAATGCAATTAGCCATAGATGCATTTGGACCGATTGCCGATAACGCAGGTGGAATTGCCGAAATGAGCGAATTACCGAAAGAAGTTCGTGAGCGTACCGATATTTTAGATGCTGTTGGGAATACCACAGCTGCAACAGGAAAAGGTTTTGCAATTGCATCTGCAGCCTTGACTGCCTTAGCCCTGTTTGCCGCATTCGTAGGAATTGCAGGAATAGATGGGATTGATATTTACAGAGCTGATGTTCTTGCAGGATTATTCATTGGGGCGATGATTCCGTTTATATTTTCCTCATTAGCTATTACAGCTGTAGGAAAAGCCGCAATGGCAATGGTGGAAGAAGTGAGAAGACAGTTCCGTGAAATTCCGGGAATATTAGAAGGAAAAGCCGAACCCGAATATGAAAAATGTGTGGCGATTTCTACCGATGCTTCCATCAAAAAAATGATGCTTCCTGGGGCAATTGCCATTATTTCTCCATTAATTGTAGGTTTTATTTTCGGACCTGAAGTTTTGGGTGGATTTTTAGCAGGAGCAACCGTTTCAGGTGTATTAATGGGAATGTTCCAAAACAACGCAGGAGGTGCTTGGGATAATGCTAAAAAATCTTTTGAAAAAGGTGTGGACATCAAAGGCGAAATTTATTATAAAGGTTCCGAACCGCATAAAGCATCCGTAACAGGGGATACAGTTGGTGACCCGTTTAAAGATACTTCAGGGCCATCTATGAATATTTTAATTAAATTAATGAGTATTGTTTCTTTGGT